>CAVRLU010000046.1:0-34659 GCA_963722115.1 uncultured Nitrososphaerota archaeon | reverse complement strand
ACTTTCACGTTTGATGAACCAAGGTATTGGAAAGGGAAGTACAAGAGAAGATCACCGAAGCCTTGCAGACCAACTCTACTCATCTTATGCACAGGGTAAGGATGCAAGATCATTGGCTGCAATCGTAGGTGAAGAAGCTCTAAGTGACCTTGATAGAAAATTCATGAAAGTTGCTAATGACTTTGAAAGAAAATTTGTCAACCAAGGAATGGACGAGAACCGTTCAATTGAACAAACTTTGGATATTGGCTGGGAACTACTAAGTGAATTATCAGACTCTGAACTTAATCGTATCAAGCCAGAATTCATCGAGAAGTACAGAAAGAAATCTGGTGCAGGTGCATAAAATTGCCATCAGTAATTAACATTAGACCAACTCGTCTTGAATATATCCGTACAAAACGAAGAATTATTGTTGCAAAAAAAGGTCTGAAATTACTCAAGCTAAAAAGACAAGCGCTAATTTTGGAGTTCTTTAACACAAGCAAGAGTGTAGCCTCACTTAGAAGCGGTCTTCAAGCAGAACTCGTAAAAGGATATCAAGCCATTCGAATGGCTGAGATGCTTGCTGGCGCTATGAGACTAGAAAACGAAGCCATGAAGATTCCACAATTAAATAAATTACATATTACTCCAAAGAACGTTATGGGTGTTCGAATCCCAAAGATTGAGGGTGGAAAAAGTAATCAAGCGCTCACAGAACATCTCTTGGAATTGCCTCCCTCAATCAATGAAGCAATCAAAGCATTTCATAATGTACATAAGATGGTTCTCGATGTTGCAGAAAAGGAAACAACACTTCGTAAACTGTTACTTGAGATTGAAAAAACAAAAAGAAAATCTAATGCTATTGAAAATGTATTCATCCCAAGATTGTTAGCTGCAATCAAATTTATCATATTCCGACTAGATGAGATGGAACGAGATACCTTCATGATGCTAAAGACTGTCAAACGAAAGATGGGAGAAAGAGAACAAGAAGACTTTATTGAAAAAGGAGAAAGAAATTCTTGCCTAGATTTGTAAATCCACAACAGAGGAAGTTCTTTATGATAATCAGAGCATTTAAGCTAGGAAATATTCTTGCTACAATCGGCTTGGCACTATATGCCAGCAAGCACTTTTGGGGAGTTTAAAATGTCTACATCTGAAAAATATGTAACTTCACTTACAAAAATAAAAGAAGCAGAAGAGAAGACTCAAAAAGAAATTGATGAACAAAAGAAAAAAGTAGTAGAGGAATTAAGAAATTTCGAAATTCATGTTACTCAATCAATTACAACTGCAAAATCTGATGGAGAAAAATTAGTTGAATCATCTATAGAGCAGGCAAGAAAGAAAGCGAATACTGAAACAGAAAAAATTGTAGAAGAGGCAAAAAACAAGGCAAAAACAATTTCTTCAAAAATTGATTCTCATATTGTTAAAGAAATAATTGATATTTTACTAAAAGAGGTATAGATTTGGTTCTAAAACCAACCCCAATGGCAAAAATTGCAGTGCTTGGGCTGCGAAAAGAAAATCAGACTGTAGTGTCTATTTTACACGATCTTAATGTTGTGCAGCTAGAACCGCTCTCAAAAGATGTTATCCCTCTACTAAGAAATGAGCGTGACAATGACCTGTTCAGACAAGTTTCAGATCAACTTTTACGAATGAAAGCTCTGAAAACTGTACTCCCTGCAATACCGGCCACACAGTGCCAAAGATTTACCTCCATAGACCAAATAATGCAGGCTACAAAATCTATTGATATAGATAGTAAAGTTGCAACCTTGGAAAAAGAAAAGGAAAGTCTTCTAACACAATTCAACGAAACAGAAAATAATGTCAAACTAGTTGAAGAATTCTCATTTTTCCCAGAGGACTTTAGTGTTCTTCAATTAAAGATGGCACACTCTTACTTTGGTAGAATGAATTCAAAGAACTACTTTGCTTTCAAAAAGGCACTTGATGTTAACAGTCAAGATGTCTTTGTCTATCCTAAAGAAGGAAAAGATACCACCAGTATGGTTCTTGTCACATTTCCAAACTTTCCACCACATGCACTTGCCACTGTAGTTCAAGAATATGATGTAAAGTTAGAGGCAGTTCCAAAGCTAGACGGAAAGGCAGACCAACTAATTCAAAAACTCAAAGTAAAACAGTCTGAGATCTCACAAAAACTAAAAGAAGTCGAGAGACAGACTAGATGAAATCTCAAAGACTCATTATGTTAATATCGTGTGCATAGAAGAACAACTTGAAATTGAGAATAGAAAACTTGAAGTCATTGATAACTTGGGAGTCACATCCGACTCGTTTGCACTTGAAGGCTGGATACCAAAATCAAAGGTAAATCAACTAAGAGCAGTATTTGAAAAAAATACCAAAGGTACAATGCTGTTTGAACTTGAAACAGACGAGCATCCACCGACACAATTTGATAATCCGAAAAGATTCAAACTGTTTGAGGCCTTTATCCGATTCTATTCTTTACCCGAAGGCAAAGAATTCGATCCTACACTCATCTTTGGTTTACTCTTCCCGATATTCTATGGTATGATGGTAGGAGATGCAGGATATGGACTAGTTATACTTCTAGTTTGTCGGTGGGTTATCCGAAGAATCGAAGGTGGAAAGAGAGACATTAACATCATGCCTAGTATGTTGCGAAATTTTGCATTGAATATACTGAAAAGACGACAGATGGTAAAGCTAGCAAAAGCAATGACACCAGGTGCTATCATTGCAATAGTGTTAGGATTCGTGTTTAACCTCTACTTTGGATTCCATCTTAACGGTTACCTCTTTGGTTTTCTCAATAGTACTCTAGGTTTGCATCTTCCAGCAGATGGAACAATATTCAGTCCAATTACTAGCCTGAGAAAACTATTGCTAATCAGTGGATACATTGGTCTTGGAATGGTCACATTTGGTCTAATCCTTGGTATTTTGAACAGTATGCGTGAAGGTCTCAAAAAACATGCAATTGGTAAAGTAGGCTGGTTACTCTTTGGCTGGGGTGTAGTACTCTTTGGCCTTGCATTAATGCACCATCAACATGTTAACCCAGTACATAGTATACAAGGGGCAGCCTACATAGGCTTGATGATAGGTGGAATTGGACTAATGTTTGTAGGAGAAGGTCCAAGGGCAATCATGGAGTTACCATCCATTGTAAGTCACATACTCTCATACACAAGAATCATCGGTATTTTGTTAGCATCTGTTATCTTGGCTGATGTAATTGATTTTATCTTTATGAAAACCTTGCATCATTCAATTCCTTTCATTGTTCTTGGAACGGTAATACTCTTCATAGGTCACATATTCAATATTGTAATTGGTGTCTTTGAGCCGGGTATTCAGGGAGCTAGGTTGATCTACGTTGAATTCTTTTCAAAGTTCTATCATGGAAATGGAAGAGCATTCAAACCATTTGGAACGACAAGAAAGTTTACCTATGACCAATACGAAATGCAAATAGAAAAGAAATAGAAATTCTAATAATATTTTAATTCATTAACATCCAAAGTTCTTGTACAGTATCTACATCTTAGAACAAGTCCTGTTTTGTCAACAACGTCCATGATGGGTTGAATATCTTCATCACTGTTTGTTATACAATCTGGATTTGAACATCGGAAAATTCTCTCTATTTGATTTGGCAAGGTAACACGTCTCTTCTCAACTAGTTTGTAATCTCGAATTATGTTTACTGTTGCCTTTGGTGCAATAAGTGCAAGTTTGTTAGTATCTGTATCTTGTAAAAACTTGTTCTCTACTTTTATGATGTCTTTTTTTGCAACCTTGGAGCTTGGAACATTTAGTGCAATTGTAATTACATTGCCATCTCTACCGTCTATTCCTAATGCATTCAATACTTTCAATCCTTTTCCAGATTCAATGTGATCAATTACAGTTCCATTTTTGATTCTCCTTACGATAAGATCAGACTCTGACATTGGAATAGTTTGTATACTACTCATATATAATAGTGAATTGCTAATGAGCAATTCTTTTTTCCAAAAAGATATTGTCTCAGTGAGAGATTTTGATAAACAAAAGTTTGAAACTGTTTTCCAAGCAACTGACAAAATAATTGAGATGAACCCAAATGAGAGAAGGGAGCTTGTACGTGGAAAGACACTTGGATATCTATTCTTTGAACCTAGCACTAGAACCAGATTAAGCTTTGAGGCAGCAATGGCCTCAATCGGGGGAGCCTCCCTTGGAATATCTGATGCCTCATCATCTTCTGCAAAAAAGGGCGAAAGTCTTGCAGATACCGTAAAAATCATGTCTTTGTATTCCGATGTCTTGATTCTTAGGCACCAACTTGATGGTTCTAGCAGATTTGCAGCCGAAATTTCAGAAAAGCCCCTGATTAACGCAGGAAGTGGTACAGAAGAGCATCCAACACAGGCAATACTTGATCTTTATACAATTAGAAAAGAAAAGAAGAAAATTGATGGTCTCAAAATAGGAATTGTTGGTGACCTAAAATATGGAAGAACAGTATACTCTCTTTTGTATGCTCTAAGCAATTACAACGTTGATGTAAAACTGATATCTCCTCCTTCACTTAAAATCCGATCTGACTCAACTTATGAAATAAGAAAAAAACTCCAATACACTGAGACTAGTGATCTTGAAGAAAATCTTGAAGATCTTGATGTAATATACGTAACAAGAATACAAAAAGAAAGATTTGCTGACATTGAAGAGTATGTCAAAGTAAGGGGAAGCTACAAAATTGATCCAGAACTAGTAAAGAAGATAAAAGATGATGCAATCATAATGCATCCGCTACCGCGTCTTGATGAAATATCTCCAGAGATTGATTCTACAAAGCAGGCCAAGTACTTTAAACAAGCACAATATGGTAAAGATACACGTGCAGCACTTCTTGCGCTAATTCTAAATGAAAATGGAATATAGTTTTGTTAAAGAAATAACAATTTTTACATCGCGACTAGTTTTACATTGTCCATCTTTTTGTTTGTCTGAAAGTCTCGGGTCATTATACTAATCTTTGAGGCATCTCCATGTAACAAGAAAAGCTCCATGCATTTGTTACCATCTACTTTACTGTGAAGATGTGTACCAATCAAGTCTTCATGATTGTGTTTGATTCCTGTTACAACTTGTTCTGATTCTTCATCATGAACAACCATCAAAATAGCATGGATTGATCCAGACAGTGTACCATGCTGTTTTTCTTCTGCTACTAGGTTTCGTATGCCTGCTCGAATAATTTCAGACCTGCCAGAAAATCCCATCGTCTTTTGTATTCTATCTAATTCAGAAAGTATCTCGTCATTGAGAGATATTGAGACTATTGGCATGAAATTCATGTTATTAAGTATCTTATAAGTTTAATAGTAAAAATTATTAACATTTTATAAATTTATTAATAACTCAAGAACAAAATTAGTGTTGAACAAGTTAACAAAAACAGTCATAATTGGATCTGTAATTACAGCTATTGCAATAACAATTTTTGCTGTATCAATGAATGCAAATCTATTCAAACAATCCAATACCGAACAAAATTCAATACAGAATCTATCAAGTACGACTTCAAAACTCAAAGTAGCTGCATCATTTTTCCCACTGTATGAATTTGCAAGAAATGTTGGCGGGGACAAAGCCGAAGTTTACAGCTTTCTTCCAATTGGAGAAGAACCTCATGAATGGGAGCCTAGTATCCAACAGATTGAGGAACTAAAGGGAACAAAACTTTTCATTTACAATGGAGCTGGTATGGAATCATACGTTTCAAAATTCCTGGAATCTGGAGAATTTCAAAATATGACATTTGTCAAGGCAACCGATGGTATTACTCTACTAAAAGCAGATTCTGCTGAAGATGATAAAGAAATTTTAGCCCAGGGAGGAAAGGATCCACATGTATGGAATGATCCAATATTTGCAGAACAAGAAGTTACAAATATCAAGAACGCAATGCAAAAAGCAGATCCTGTAAATACTCAATACTATGAAGATAATGCAAATACATACATTGCAAAGTTATCTGCTTTAGATAACAGCATAAAAACTGGATTATCAAACTGTAAAAAAGATACCTTTGTTTCGTTTCATAACGCCTTTAATTATTTCTCAAACAGATATGGTATACACGATGTATGGATAAGCGGAATGGCACCAGAAGCAGACGTGCCTCCACAAGATATCCAAAGAGTAATACAAATTGCAAAGGACAAGGACGTCAAAGTAATCTTTTCTGAGGACTTGGTAGATCCACGACTTGCTAACACACTAGCAGATGAAGTAGGCGCACAGGTTTTGGTCTTAAGTCCTCTTGAAGGAATAAATCAAACTGAACAACAAGAGAGAAAGACATACCTAGATAAATGGTATGAAAATTTACATAATCTTAGGACAGCTTTAGAATGCCAGTAAATGCACTAGATATAGAAAATGTTTCAGTAAGCCATAATGGAATTTTGGCAGTAAATAAGATTAGTTTTAGTGTTCAAGAAGGAGACCTTCTAGGTATAATTGGACCAAATGGAGCAGGTAAGACTACACTGTTTAGAGCTATTCTTGGATTACAAAATTATCAAGGAAAGATCAAGTTGTTTGGATATGAAGGAAATCAGTACACAACATTACTTCCAATGATTGGATATGTCCCGCAAAAAGTAAATTTTGAATCAAACTTTCCTGCAACTGTCTATGATGTAGTTGCAATGGGAATTTTATCGAAAAAGAAGTTGGCCAAAGGTGCTGCATTGATACAGAGTTGTGGATGCTGCTGGAATAGAATATTCGCAACATCAAGCAAGGACAGTGAAAAAATAGAAGAAGCATTAAAGATTGTAGGATTGGAATCATTCAAAGACAGAAGAATCAGTGAATTATCTGGAGGCGAACAACAGCGAGCCTTTATTGCAAAAGCTCTCGTCAAAGAACCATTGTTGATGATACTAGATGAGCCTGTAACTGGAGTAGATATGGATGTTCAAAATAAATTCTATTCAGTACTTAGAAAAATAAACAAAGAAAACAAGATCACCATAGTGTGGTCTTCACATGACCTTACAGCAGTTTCAGATCTTGCAACCAGAGTGGCATGCATGAATAGAGAATTATTCTTCCATGGTGAAAAGGAAGAATTTTTTGCAAACAAGGATATGCTTAAAACATATTCTGAGTCAGCTATGCAGCTGCATATGCATAAACATGATATGTGATTTAGATGAATCTTGATATTTTATCCTATGGTTTTATGCAAAGAGCTCTACTCACTGGTATTGTAGTTTCAATTACTTGTTCGATGATAGGCCTGTTCTTAGTCTTGAAAAGATATTCTCTTTTTGGAGATGCTCTTTCGCATGTAGCATTTGGTGGAATTGCTCTTGGATTCTTTCTTAATGTTTATCCAATTTGGACAGCATTTGCTGTTTCTGTTTCAACTGCTCTGGGTATTACAAAACTAAGAAAGAGTACCAAAATATCAGGAGATGCTGCTATTGCAGTATTATTGTCATCAGGATTTGCTATGGGAGTATTACTCATCAGTGCATCTCATGGTTTTACTATTGATCTTTTCAGTTTTCTCTTTGGAAGTATCTTATTGACAAGTATGCAAGATGCATTACTAATTGTGGCAGTAAGTTGTGGTGTCATTGTAACATTGATTGCAATTAGAAAACCATTGATACATTTCACATTTGATGAAGAACAAGCAAAAGTGCATGGAATACCTGTTGAAAAGTTAAATTATCTCTTTGTGGCCTTGGCAGCAGTTACTGTAATTGCAACAATGCGACTGGTTGGAATTTTATTAATATCCGCATTGATAGTATTGCCAAACATAACCAGTATAATGATGGGTAGGGGATTCAAGAAAACAATGATGATTTCTATCTCTTTATCAGTTTCAGCAGTAATTGCAGGAATAACTATATCGTATTATTTCAATCTGGCTCCTGCAGGAACGATAGTTATGCTAATGGTTGCAATGTTTGTAGGTACATTGATAGCAAAACATATTGGCCTGTTTTCAAAGACAGTAAATGAAAATAATCTATCTATAGCAAATTAATTTTTTTATCATTTATTAGAAAGCGGGGGAATTAGATCATGTTTTTAAGGTCTAAAGTATCACATCAAACAATGAAATCAAAAACATTTGCCGTACTATTTGGTCTATTGACCATAGTTACTATAGTAAGTGTAACACCAGCATTTGGACAAGTTGATGCAACAGGTAATATCATAGGTGGCAAGATAGGGTATAAAACCCAAGCCTCTGATGGTACAACTGTTCTAGTAATAACCACCGCTCCAATAAGTGGACAACCATTAGTATTGGGAATTGGATTCCAAGATAATACTGGAAACTTTGTAAAACATCAAAATTATGCAATAACTGTCACACAAGATAATAATACTGTGTTATCAGTCCCAAATGGACATACACATACTGGAACGGATACTCAGACTACACAAGCTCTTTCATCTACTGATCAAATCAGTATTCAGGTGACACTTCTAGGTGTTGGTCTTCCAACAGCAGATCCGTCAATATGGACAGGTGTTAAAGGTGAAGTACTCAGCTTTTCACAAGTTGCACCAACGACAACAGCAACAGCTCCAGGCAATCAAACTGGAATTCCACTAGGTCCACCATATACAGCACCAAGTAATGACAACAACACCAGCAACCAATGTCAACATGACATGAGTCAAAATGCAACAGCTCCTGGCAATCAAACTGGACTTCCACTTGGTCCGCCATATACAGCAGGTAATGCAACCGTACCAGAATTTGGTCCAGTAGCATCAATAGTTCTTGCAATTGCTGTATTGAGCGTTGTAGTGTTTGCTGCAAAGACTAGAGTAATTCCAAAATTCTAAACTACTCTCTTTTTCTTATTTTTATAAAACGATCTTATGTGTAAGGAAATTGTTATGACTAATTTTCTAGTATTAGTGAGTTCAACTCAGAGATCTAGCTGAGAGATTTTTATAGTAGCTCTGTATCACACAATATAATGAAGTCAAAACCATTTGGCGCACTATTTGGTCTATTGGCTCTAGTTGCTATCTTAGGTGTAGTACCAGCATTTGGTCAAGAAGCAAGTGATGTAACCATTACAACCGGCGCAGGCGCAAGCGCAAGCGCAGACTGTGTTGCAGCAAGTAATTGCTTTTCTCCAAATCCATTGACTGTCGCACCAGGAACAACAGTAACTTGGACAAACAATGACACAGTAAGTCATACAATAACAAGCGGTAAACTCAGTGATAATGACACTGGTTCAATGTTTGACAGCAACGGTCTTGATAAAACCAGGAAAGACATTCCAATTTACTTTTGCAAATGCAGGCACATTCGATTACTTTTGCACTGTCCATCCATGGATGACAGGTCAAGTAATAGTAGGTGCAGCTGGCGCAAACAGCTCCAGGCAATCAAACTGGAATACCACTAGGTCCACCATATACAGCACCAACTAATGCAACCGTACCAGAATTTGGTCCAGTAGCATCAATAGTTCTTGCAATTTCTGTATTGAGCGTTGTAGTGTTTGCTGCAAAGACTAGAGTAATTCCAAGACTCTAAAATTAACTTCCTTTTTATTATTTTTATTTTTCTAAGAACCTAGTTCTGGCTTTACTGTAGACAATGATATGGCATGATCATCTATTAGGACTCCTACTCCAACTGATACATCTTTTATCTATAATCACAATTTTTGTCAAGTCATCATCAGAAAGAGTATATTGTTTTGCAAGAGCATTTTTTACTTTCTTTTCAGTATCTGATATTTGATTTAGACCTGATGGGAGAGATATGTCAAGAGTCTTATTGCATCATGTTAGCCGGAATTTTTCCACTTTGATCTTGTATTATATAAAATGAAATTTTATCAACAATTACTTCATGAGGAAGTGATATCCAAGGCATTTGCAGTGTAAAATGCTTGAACATCTAAAATATTGATGTCATTTGAGGTAGAACTTGTTGCTGTTCCACTGTTCAACATTGAATCTAATGGAACATTGACTATAGTAAATCCTTCAATGAAATTTTCATCATAATTTCCAAGTGCATTTCTGATATCTTTACAAGTTATGCTCTTTGCTGTTTCAGAATCCATTTTCATCAACATGGCATTTGAACTTGAGCCATTGGTAGGTACAGAATTCCAAAGAACCTGAGTCTGGAATTTTTGTTTATTAAACAAACTAATGTCGGTATCATAATGACCAGGTCTAAGTGGTCCCTCTCCTGCGTATATCGAACCACATTCAAACTTTGTTGTATATGTTACACTCCTTGAAGAACTGGTCACCACAGCATTATTGACAGGTAAATCCGTAAAGGTTGCAACACCGGATGAATTGTTTACCTGCACTGTCTTTTGAATCTGGTCTACACTAAATCCTGACATTGTACCTGTTTGAATTATAGTATAATTTCCATTTTTTATTCCTGACAAAGTAATTACACCATCCTTATCTTTTTCAGTATCATCTAGAGCATTATCTGCAACAGTATAATTTCCTGTTCCTGTAAAAGGATTAGGTGATATTACAAATTGACCTGCACCGATCAATTTGTTATCATTTGAAAGAGAAATTATTGTAAGAGATGAATTTTGTGCAAATACAGAATTCATTGAGTGGTAAATTCCAGAGTTTGATACAAGATACAAAACCAATACAAAGGTCGATATTGCAAAAATATATGTTATTTTTGACAACCTTTTCATTTCATAATTCTATTATATCTTGTTAATAATTTTATGTTAGACACAGGTCTTACTCAAGAATTAAATAGGTTGTAGAGTACTTTTTCAATTAATGCAACTTTATACCAAGACTGTATTAGCTTTGATTTTTGGCTTGATAGTATTGTCATCTACAATTCCATTTATTCCACAAAAGGCATATGGTGATGGTTTTACTCAGGAAAATGTACAGGCAAGCATTGGAAGCAGAGTGATTACAACATTCATTAAACTCAGTCCTCCGATTATAACTTCTAATAGTCAAGCTGACAAGTCTATATTTTTTAGATTTTTTGACGCAAATACCAATACGACAATAAATAATGTCTCATTTTACATCAACGCAACAAAGGGAAATAAAATTTTGATGTATGATCTTTTTTACACCCATACAGGATCTCTTACAATACATTTCATACCTGGCGGTGATGTGGGTACATGGACAGTACAGGGTGATAAAGATCCAGTATTGGGTGGATGGATGTCACAAACTGATGACGTAAACGTTATAGCTCCAATACTTACAGAGGGAGGTCTTTATCACCTTAATTTGTCTCTTTTAGCTCTTGATTATGCTAATACTCTACTTGACCAAACAAATCCACCAAAATTTGATTCCTATCTTAGTGTAGGAGATGTATCAAACCAAGATGTTACTTATCAAAATAATCCGTATAACACAACACTGATTTCTTACTATGACAAGACATCTGATTTCAATTTTGATGAATCCACAAAACAATTTTCTTGGAAGATGCCATTTGATTGGGATGTTAGTAGATTCCAAGATAGACCGATATTCATACATGAAGAATTAAGAGTTCCAAAGTCACTTACCGCCTTCTCAGATACGCCAACATATACTGCAAGTGCAGAAGGATTTGGTCTTTCTGGAAGAAGAGTTATTGTGGATCCGTATACAATTGGTGATTACATGATAGTTCATCTATTCTTAAACAAGCTTGATTTGGTAAACATGGCAAAAACTATTCCATCTGGAGAAAATAGTATTGAATTCAAAGTTGCTCCAGAAAAGCCCAACGTACAAACATCTGCTTCAATGTTGACAGACTTTGGAGGGTGGCACGTAAAGCTTGGATGGAATCCTACAGACTTGACTGCAAACTCACAAAATAATTTGAATATCAGCTTCTATGATTCATTTACGGAACAACAGGTTACAGGAGATGTTGACTATGATGTCCAGATACTTGACAAAGATCAAAGCGTATTATGGTCAAAGACTGATGCTACTGCTACACAAGGTTCTGATACACAGACTGTAAACTTGCCTGGCAATGGAATCTATAGTATTATTGTTAAAGTAAAATCAATTACAACCAATGGTTTTCCAGATAACTCTAGAATAGGTATGGCTAGAGGAAACATAGTGATACCTTCTACTGTAACAGAACAACAGGATACATTAACACAATCAGGTGGGCAATCAACTAATGTAACACCTGTCAATAATTCAACAGCAGGTAATGCAACCGTACCAGAGTTTGGTCCAGTAGCATCAATAGTTCTTGCAATTGCTGTATTGAGCGTTGTAGTGTTTGCTGCAAAGACTAGAATTCTAAGACACTAAACTTTTCTCTTTGTTGTTTATCTATAATTCTCTAGTTTTACTGTGAACAAGATTTTACATCATGAATTCAATATTTCACAAAGATTAGAATAATTTCAATTAAATTCACAAAATGCTATTATACAAATCAAAGGTGAATTTATTATAACATGTTACCACTTAGGGATGAAAATCCAAAACCAGTAGGATGGAAGCCTTATGTTACATATTCAATAATTGCCATCAATGTTTTATTATTTTTTTGGGAGATAGACTGTAACTCATCAAGTTTGGGAATTTACAAATAAACGAGCAGAAGATTTACTGTTAAATTATGGTACTGTTCCTGCAGTTATTACAAACGGATTTGCCGAACATAACTATGGTGTAATCTCAACTATTTTCAGTTCCATGTTTCTTCACGCAGGTGTAATACACATTGGAGGTAACATGTTGTTTCTTTGGATATTTGGAGATAACATTGAATACAAATTTGGAAGAGGAAAATTTCTCGGACTTTATCTTTTTTGGGGTGTCATAGCCGGATTTTTTCATATCTTGTCTAATCCGTCAAGCCCATTACCTGCTATAGGAGCTTCTGGAGCAATTTCTGGAGTGCTTGGGGCTTATCTTATCTTATTTCCAAATGCAAAAGTTGTGACATTGATGTTATTTGGATTCTTTACAAGAATTACTAGAATTTCAGCCAAGTGGTATCTTCCTTTCTGGTTTATTTTCCAAAATGTTTTACCTGTATTGATTGGCTCAAGTGGGTCAGGTGTTGCATTTTTTGCACATATTGGCGGATTTCTTGTGGGATTATTAGCTGGTTTCATTTACAAAAAGACTCACAGTTCAGAGTTTACCTATGGTACAAGATATGGCTGGAAAGGGGATAACAAATGGGGACCTTGAATTTGGAACAGATTAATCTTAGTAGACAAATTTAAAATAAAACTTTTAGTGAAAAATAATTCTATCTAGTACTAAAGAATAAATCCACTAGTGTTTCTTTGAAAAGCATGCCTATCATAACAGTGTCGATGTATCCGGGCAGAACTATTCAACAAAAAGAGGAATTTGCAAAAGCCATTACAAAATCAGCAGTGGAAATTCTCAAAACAAAAGAAAGTCACGTCATTGTAGTTTTTGAAGATAATCCAAAAGAAAATTGGTATATGGCAGGAAATCCCCTCTAAACACATTTTTATTTTATATTAATCAAACAAGCTTGTGTCAAAGATAGCTATAGTTCAAATGCGAGCTGAAACAGACAAGAAAACTAATTTAAAAAAAATTCTAAGATATATTTCACAAGCAGTCACACAAAGGCGCAGTTCTATGTACATTTCCTGAATTTATGATGTGTTATACTCCATCTTCTCAATCTCCTTTAGAACTTGCAAATATTGCTGAAAAGATTGACGGTGAATTTGTCTCATCCATATCTGAAGTGGCAAAACAAAACTCAATTCAAGTCGTCGGTACTCTATATGAAAAAAGTCCAAAACCAAATAGAGTATACGACACATCATTTCTTGTAGATAAAAATGGTAAAGTGATTTCAACATACAGAAAAATTCATCTCTATGATGCACTTGGCTTTAAAGAGTCTGTAAAACTTTACCCTGGATCCTCAATTACAAAACCGGTAAAAACTAGTGTAGGTAAAATAGGTATGATGATTTGCTATGATCTTAGATTTCCTGAAATGTCTAGAATCTTGGCCTCGTCAGGTTCTGAAGTTCTGGTAGTACCTTCTGCATGGGTTAAAGGAAAAATGAAAGAAGAACATTGGTTGACTATAAACAAGACAAGAGCAATTGAGAATGGTTGTTATGTAATTTCTCCAGATCAGGTGGGAAACATTTACTGTGGAAGAAGTGTTGTAGTTGATCCCTATGGAAAAATACTTCTTGACATGAAAAAAAGAGAAGGAATAGGATTTGTTGACATTTCGTTAGATGAAGTTAAGCAAGTAAGACAAAGACTTCCACTATTACGAAATAGACGTACTGATATTTACAACGATCTTAAGATTTAGAAATTCTACTTTCACATCGCATGTTAGAGCATTGTCTTGCCCATTTTTGTTTTCTGGAATATCTTAGTAAAATAATTGGCCAAAAACAAATTTTACAAGGCATCTTTGTTGCACAAATCATTCCCCTTTGTACTAATGGAGCAGATGCTCTACAACCATTATAATAATTTGAGCATCCGATGAATCGCTTCTTTGTCTTGCGAGATCTGATGATGAGAAGTTTTCCTATATGGCAATCGGGACATTCAACAAGACCATTAACAGGCGTATTTGTCCCTAGAATGACATATTTTCTCTTCTTCTCTGACCACGAAAGATATCCATTCTTGTCATAGTACTGTCTTACCTCGCTCTGGATCTTGCCGATCTTTTTCTTTGTAATTTTAACAGAATTTCTTGAATCTAATCGTTTTTTGACTACTGTCATCTGAGTTTGGTCTTTCAATGATGATATCATACTGTTTATCGAATTAAAGAAACTACTGAAGAATTTTTATATGGAATCTAGTCAGCGAGATTTGTGGAAAAAGTCTGTCTTATTGGTGCTGGCAGCACAAAATATGGTAAATTAGAAGACAGCATTATCGATATTGCACTTCAGGCATCAGTTGATGCTATAGAAAGTGCAGGAATAGAACCAAAGGAGATTCAAGCTGGATACATTTCTAATGTGTTTGGTATTGCAGACAAGCAAGTTCACTTGGGTCCTGTTATAATGAGTAATCTTGGTATTCCAGAAGTTCCTTCACTTTCAATTGAATCTGCGTGTGGAAGTGGCTCTGTTTCATTTAGAGAAGCATATGCAAATGTTGCTGCAGGATTTTATGATGCGGTTTTAGCAACAGGAGTGGAAAAAGTAACTCATACTGGTACTGAATGGACCACAACTTACTTTTCATATTGTTCTGATTTCTTTTATGAGGGAGGAGCTGGTGCTTCATTTCCTGGATTATTTGCATCTATGGCAAGAGCATATCTTGCTGAATTCAAAGCTGACAGAAGAAGATCTTGCAATGGTTGCAGTAAAAAATCATGACAATGGTTTTCTTAATCCAAAAGCACATCTGAGAAAAAGAATTACAATAGATGATGTAATGAAATCAGCAGTAGTTGCAAGTCCACTAAAGTTGTATGACTGTTGTCCGTTTTCAGATGGTGCAAGTGCTGTTATCATATGCAGTGAAAAATTTGCAAAGGCTCATACTAAAAATTATGTTGAAGTTATTGGATCAGGAAGGGGTGGATCACCTGCTGCACTCCAAGGAAGAGATCACATCACTACTATACCAAGTACCAGAATTGCAGCACAGGCTGCATACAAGATGGCAGGTGTAACACCAAAAGATATTGATTTTGCAGAAGTTCATGATTGTTTTACAATTGCTGAACTGGTTGATACTGAAGACTTGGGATTCTTTGAAAAAGGAAAAGCTGTACAAGCAGTTAGAGAAGGAAGAACCAAACTTAATGGAGATATTTCTATCAATCCATCTGGAGGTCTAAAGTCAAAAGGTCATCCAATAGGTGCAACTGGAATCGGTCAAGTTGCAGAAGTTTTCGATCAATTAACAGGAAAAGCAGGAGAAAGAACAGTCAAAGACGCCAAAATCGGACTAACACATAACTTTGGTGCTACAGGCGCCAGCTGTGCCGTACATATATTCAAAAGTGTATAAATTGCTCACAAAAGAAGAATTCGTCAACAATGCTAAACTGGGAAAAGTTCTCACTAGAAAATGTACTAAATGTGGTCATCTTCATCTAGTTACGACTTATTATTGCCAAAATTGCGGAAACAAAGGATTTGAGAACACCGTAATTGATGGCAAAGGCTACATTGTTACCTATACGATAATCACTGTGCCACCGGAAGGATACGAAGAATATGTTCCATATGCATGGGTAGTTATGAAATTAGACGAGTCTGAATTGAGGATCTCAGGTTTTATGCCTGCCATAAAATCTCCCGCAGATCTCCCTCTTGGAACAAGAGTAAAAATAACTGGCTACGATCAACGTGGAATAATAATCGAGAAACAGTAAACCAAATTTATTAAACTGATTAAAAAAATTCAAAAAATCTCTTTTATAATATTTGAACTAACATAACTTGAAATGTCTGTAGATGTTGTTTGTGGAAGATGTGGAGCTAAAATTGCAAACATGCGTATGCTAAAATCAATAAAAGATGTAATGCGACCGTATAACAGTAAATGTCCATCATGTGGACAGACTCTATCTCCATCTGAATTTAATGTGGATGTACAGAAAAACTGATCTAAAAAGCTTCCGTATAGATCAAATTAGTCAAAAATCTTAATTACCGATGCCAGTTAGGTAATTCCATGGAGCTAAGTGAAGACTTTGGAGATCCAAAACGTGGTGGAATATTACAATCAGCATCAAAGCGTGTAAGAATGATCTTCTCTGTTATGGCCAGTCCAAACAGAATTGATATTTTACGTATCTTAAACTCAAAAGGACCTCTTACTTATTCTGAACTAAAATCTCTAGCTGGCTTCAAATCAAAAAAGGAAAGTGGCAAGTTTGCATATCATTTGAGAAAATTACTAAGACAATCTCTTGTAGCTCTAAACAAGTCTGAAAGAAGATACACAATTACTAACTTGGGAAAACTAGTCCTAAGTCTTGCAAGACAGATCGAAGAGCGATCTATCATTGAGAGTGGCAAAATGTATGTCCGAACTTCACATGAATCAATAGAAGAGTTCAACTCTCATAAAATTATCCAATCCCTGGTTCGCGAAGGCAGCCTTCCACTTGAGCTTGCCCAAAAGATAACTGAGGAAGTAGAGAATAGAATATACAAATTCCAGACATCTTACCTTACATCCTCACTCATACGTGAGATGGTCAACTCTGTTCTCTTGGAACAAGGCCACGAGGATTATAGGCATAAACTTGCAAGATTTGGATTACCTGGCTATGATATTCATGAATTGTTAACCAACGTAGATGGTATCCATAATGGAGTAGAGGGTCTATTGTTTAAAACGGGACAAACAGTATTTGGCGAATATCTTGTCTTAAACACATTGCCCAAGGATGTTGCTGACTCTCATCTCTCAGGAGATCTCCATATTACAAATGCTGGATTATGGTCACTTCTTCCAGATACCATATTTGTGAACATTAAGGAACTTATCGAAGATGGTGTTGACCTACGAGGAAAATTCTTGGGTGTTACAAGAACATCATCACCAAATTCACTAGATGATCTTTTCACATCTCTATCTCTATTGACAAGTCTTCTCATAAAAGAAGCATCACAAGAAGTAGTAATGGACGGATTAGTTGCTGTATTACAAAAATATTCAAAGAATTTACCTGAAATTGAAGAAAAACTTGTAAGCTGCTTCGCAAAAATATCTACAGGATTCAAGTATGGAAAGAACGGAACACTCACTTCATTTAGAATTTCTATTGGAACAGAACCAAAATTAGTTAGTACTATTCTTCAAGCCTACAAGAAATATGTAAAGTCAACACCAATTCCTTCAATAGGACTGATAGTTGATTATGAAAAAGCCAAGATAAGTGATTATTCAGAAATTTTGGCAGATATAATTGCGTTAGGAGGACACATTATGTTTGCTAAAGGCTTGGTATCTAACAAAGGCTTGGCACGAATAGATGCAAAGAACGTTGGAACAACCTCTATCAATTTAGAATCTCTATCAATCAATATGCCAAGATTGGCCTTTGAATCTAACAAAGATGAAACCTATTTCAGAGCAAGACTTGCACTATTGATGAAACCTGCACTTGCAGCCATGTCTTTGAGAAAGAAGGAAATATCTGATCTAACAAGACGTGGTCTTAATCCAATTCTTGCAAACAATACTCAGTACATGCAAAAAGGATCGGTAACTCTAGTTGTTAATCTAATAGGACTCAAAGAGGCAGTTTATGGTATTTTAGGATACGAAAACAACAAGGCTGGACACGAAATCCTGGCTAAAGTGATAAACACTGCTATGGAAGTAGCTTCAAAGAAAGGAAAGGAAATGGGAGATAATGTTATTGTAACTATGACTGAGAGTGACGCAGCAAGCCGTTTCTCCTCTCTTGATGGTGAAAAATATGGCAAGACATCAATTAATCAACATGTTATGGGCGAATCCTATTCCGAAGGAATTGTACTTGATGCCTCTGAGATAACAGATATGAATCCTAAGAATGAAAAGATCGTAGAATCAAACTATTTCTCAAAGATACTCAACGGTGGATTGTTAGTTCAATTAAAGATCCCAGACGCAATGGATTCTTCAGGAATCAAGAAGGCAATCGAAAAAGCAGGCGATCTGTTAGGATCTTTCAGACCAATCAGAAAAGTACCTATATGTAGTAACTGTGGTCTCAAAGAGGAAAAGATCGCCGAAAAATGTTCAGTATGCAAATCACCTTACATACTTGCATAACTCTCACCTTAGGAAAGATTGATAATCTGAATAAAGTTTTTCAATCAAACTAAACTTTCGTTTGAATTCTTAATGAATAATTCTTTAGACTATATTATTTATGATCTAAGATCTAATCTAGAAATTTGATCTCAGGCGTGGACTAAATTTTTATGTCTAGTTCTTCAAATGATCTCGTACTATGAAAATCGTAATGGTGTCAACAAAATTGATCCAAAGTTTAGCTTTAGAAAATTATTTTTTGCCGCAGTGTTTATTTAACTCCCATTTGATAGGGGTACGGGGAGTAAGTTGACAGATTTTTCACAAATAGAGAATTCGATCCTTCAAGTAAAGAAGCGCGATGGTCGAGTATCAGATTTCCAAAGAGATAAAATTTCAAGCGCGATATACAAAGCACTCGTAGCTTGCGGAAGATCAGATCATGGATTGGCAGACAAGCTTGCAAATCATGTTCTTACAAAACTTGTCAATCGTGGATTTTCTGGTTCAGAAGCACCAAGCGTAGAAGATGTTCAAGATATGGTAGAGTCTACTCTGATTGAGGAAGGACTTGGAGAGATTGCAAAGGCATACATCCTGTACAGACACGAACGAAGAAGACTTAGAGAAGAAAAAATGAAGGTTCTAGAATCAAAGTCTCTTGATAGTGTAGCAAAAAAATTCGATCTTAATTGCTTACGAGTTCTAGCGTCACGATATTTACTTAGAAATAACAAAGGTCAGATAACTGAAAGTCCAGGTGAAATGTTTGAAAGAGTTGCAATTCTTGTAGGTATTGCTGATATCATAAGAGATCCATCTGTATTTCAAATTGAAGGTGGCTATACTCATAGTATCGAAGAGGCAGCAAAGTATCTAGAGAAACTTGATGACTTTGACTACAAATTCAAAGTAGGAAAATACTATCTAAACAAGTATCACTTTAGATCATTGATAAATCACTATATTGATTTAGAAAAACACGGCCAGATGAAAGTCAACTTCCGTGAACTATTGACTATGTTGGCCGCAAATAAGTTTGAACAATATGCTGAAAGAATCCAGGAATATACTGATCTGATGATTGCTCAGGACTTTCTACCAAATTCACCCACTATGATGAATGCGGGTGCAAGATTAGGACAACTTTCTGCATGTTTTGTACTAGCAATGGAAGATGACATGGAAAGAATAATGAAGTCATCTTCTGACGCTGCATTGATTTTCAAGTCAGGTGGAGGAGTTGGTATCAACTATTCAGATTTAAGACAAGAAGGAGATATGGTGGCATCAACATCTGGAGTAGCTTCCGGTCCTGTCTCCTTTATGAGTATCATCAACACTGTTACTGAAGTAGTAAAACAAGGTGGGAAAAGAAGAGGTGCAAACATGGGAATTATTGAAGCATGGCATCCAGATGTTGAGAAATTTATCACTGCAAAAACAAAACCAGGAGTTTTAGAAAACTTTAATGTAAGTGTAGGAATTTGGGAAGACTTTTGGGATGCACTAGTTAATTCAGAGGATGGAAAATTCGTTCTTCGAAGTCCAAAAGAGAGAGCTCCTGTAAGAGAAATAAATGCACATAATCTGATTGACTTGATTGCACTTTCTGCATGGAAGAGTGGCGAACCTGGACTGATCTTCTTTGATATTATAAACAAATACAATGTATTTGCAAAAGCAAGAGGTGGACCAATTAGAGCTACAAACCCATGTGGAGAACAAAGTCTCTATCCATACGAATCATGTAATCTTGGTTCAATCAATCTATCTAACTATGTCAAGAGAAAAGCAGACGGTCAATACGAATTTGACTGGCAAAGATATGAAGAAACAATACGAAAAACAACAAGATTCCTTGATAATGTAATTGATGTCAACACATATCCGATTCCAGAAATTGACAAGGCATCTAAAGATTCGCGAAGAATCGGACTTGGAGTAATGGGAGTTGCTGATCTCTTATTCAAATTAAGAATTCCATACAATTCTCAAGAAGGATATGAATTCCAAGAGAAACTTGCTGAAGCATTAACATATTACTCAATGGAAGAAAGTATCGCACTTGCAAAGACACGAGGATCATTCCCACTATGTTCAAAAACAGAATATCCAGAAGCTGAAGATTCCTATTGCTGGATATTATGAGAAACCAAAGAGCGCTCGTACTTATGATTGGGATGCTTTGATTGCCAAGATTCAGAAACATGGCATTAGAAATGTTCTAACAACCACCGTTGCTCCTACTGGTACACTATCAATGATAGCTGATTGCTCAAATGGAATGGAGCCAATGTTTGCCTTGGTCTTTGAAAAGAGAGTAACAGTAGGCAGATTCTTCTATACAAACAAAATATTTGAAGCAGTACTCAAAGAGCACGGACTATACAGCGAGCAAATTCTAGAGAAGATTGCAAATAACTATGGTTCTGTGAAAGGAATTGCTGAGATTCCGGAATGGATGCAGAAGATATTTGTCACAGCAATGGACATTCACTGGGCAGACCATCTAATGGCTCAGGGAGTATGGCAAAAATGGATAGGTAATGCAATTGCAAAGACAATCAATATGCCAAGTGATGTCTCATCTGATGATGTAAAAGCTGCATATCTATTAGCACATGATCTTGGTCTGAAAGGAATTACTGTATTCAGAGATGGTTCAAGACATGAACAAGTATTACACATGACTGGAGACAACGTTAAAAAGAATTTCCAAGTGACTCCAAGTACATATGTTACAGATTATATCTCAAAGAATGTCACAAATGCATATCTAAAAGTTGAGATAGAAAGAGCACTTCAGATAAAAATTCCAGATAATGTAGTATCTGCTCCAACACCAACACTTACACCAGAACAAATGGAAGAGAGACTCTGTCCTACATGTAAAAACAACTTGGTATTTGCAGAAGGATGCAGTGTGTGTATCGAATGTGGATACAGCGGTTGTACATCAGGCTAGAATATTCTTATCTAAATCAAAACTCTTTTAGTATCTTCAATTACTGAAAGTATTATTGAATAAGAAAATCATTGGTATTGGTATTGGAGCTGCAGTAGCCATTGCAGCGGTTTTTCTGATATTAGTACCACAATTACAACCTCAAACTGTATCCCCGACTCAAACTGAGAATCCTTTACATAATGTAAAACTTGGTCTTGTAATCATCCCTCCCACCCTAAAACCAACTCTTCAAGAAGTCAAAGATGCATATGCTCAAGCAGCATCAACAGGAATAGGAAGAAGCAATGTCTATCTTTCTTGGCCTATTATGGAGCCTACACAAGGAACTTACAACTGGGGTTATTCAGATATCTTGATGGGGTTGAATCGCGAACAACACCTCAATGTCACACTCTACTTTTCAGTAATCAACAACCAAATCTTGGGACCATTTCCAAATTGGATGGGAAAACCACAACTTGATCAAAAACTCCAAGATCAAACAGTAACCACTCTTGATGCCATACTTTCAAGGTATTACATTGTAGATTATGTGATAATTGGCGGAAATATTGATAGTTACTTTAGAGACCATCCAAGTGAGATTCCACAATACGTAGATTTCTTCAATGGTGTATATGGTAAATTAAAAGCAAAACATCCTGACGTCAAATTTGGAAACTGGTTCTCATTAAACGATGTGTCCAATCACTATGAAGGAGATGTTGTAGGGAAGCTAAACCAAGGTGATTTTGTAGCATATTCTTATGCACCAGTTGACATGTTATACTATGAAAGTAATAGCACAGAAAAGGAAGGGGCTAATTTACAAAAGATGATTGACTATGCAAATGGAAAAAAAATAGCATTAATGGAAGTTGGTTGGAGTACTGACAAATCAATTAATGGTACAAAAGAAGACCAACAAAAATTTGTAAGGACTGTATTTGATTTTTACAAGAAAAATCAATCCGATTTTGAGTTTCTAACTTGGTATAGACAATATGATAGACCAGTTGATACATGCTATAATTCACTAAACAAAGCTACTAACTCTGCTTTTAATAATGATGAAGTTCTGAATAATACTGCTGCATACCTATGTGGCACTGGTTTGATTGATGTAGATAAAAATCTAAAACCTGCATGGGATGAATTTAACAAACAAATACAATCTATTCCTAACTCTTAATTACATAATTAGGCAATTTTCATTCATTGAAGTATGCAGGGCTTTTTAGTTTTTTACTATTGATCACAAGTATTACTCCTGCATTTGCATTGTATGAACCTCCAACTAAAGAAGAGGAGGGCAATTTTGATCAGTTACTTGCCCAGTTTGAGGCAGTTAACGCAACAAAAAAAGATGTATCAGATGTAATTCATACATTTCAAAAACCATTGGTAAGCACTTTCTTGTGTAATTCACAGGATGCTAATAATCAAATCATAACAACAGTTAAAACAAAATTGGCAAAGTTTGATGAAAGTACAGTTCATCAAGACTTGGTAACAGGAGGATCTTACACATGGCATTGTTCTGAATCTATGCAAGATGGAAAAATTACTTTGGATTGTAATAATGAACTCCGAATTAACCCACATGTTATCTCTAATGATACACAAATAGATCCAAGATTACACGATATTGAAAATCTGGTCATATTGTATCATGAGTTGCTTCATGGACAGCTCATGATTGATGCAATAAAGAGATCATCTTTATGGCAACAGGAGACTTGTAACATAAAACCTGGAGAAAATATCGATTATTCATATGCTGATCCTGATCATAAAATAATAAACTATCTACAAACACAATTTGCATCTGAACTTGTTGATAAAGAGGGAGGAAAAATGATTACAAAAGAAATCAATCCAGACGAAACAAAAAATGGAACGTTTATGATTAAGGTCTTAAGCTTCCAAGACTATCCTTTATTTGAAAATGGTGCAAAAATTACTATTAGAACAAGTAATGTATTAGAAAATTCGTTTTTTCAAGTAAAAAATGATGTCTTTCTGAGTGGACATTTGAAAGATACCACAAAATCTGGACTTGCATGGTTCTATCTTTTTAATAATGAACAAACACAGAATATGACATATGAGCCTGTTTCTGCCTGGACCAAACGGGTTGCAGGTTTGTGGTCAAGTGGAAATACTGATGACAAGAACTTTTCTACCATGATTGACTATTTAGTACAGCATAACATGATCAATTCAAATAATGAAAAAAACACTGTCTCGACAATACCTCACTGGTTCAAGAAAAATGCTCACCTATGGTTTACCGGTGAAATTGACGACAATACATTTGTTAGTTCTATTCAATATCTCGTTTCAGCTGGAATAATCTCTTAATAAGAAAATTAGATGCGGTCGCCGGGATTTGAACCCGGGTAACGGGCTTGGAAGGCCAGTGTACTAACCAAACTATACTACGACCGCTCACTGTGCCAATCTTAGACCTACATAATAATTCTTTTTTCGTATTCATAGAGTACACGTGAAATTATGATATGAGCTTCAAGTGGATTTTTGTCTACTAGTACTATTTTGTTAAAATAATCTTTGTTTTTATTAGAAAATTGACCTTTTGAAAATCCTCCAACAACAAGACAAGTATTATCATTCAATTCCTCTGCTACTTTTTGATAAGAGCTTTTGATACCTTTACTTGAAAGCGCAATTGTTTGTTTTGGATTAATTTTTTTAATTAGATTTTCAAAATTCATTTCCTTTATTTCAAGAAGTGTATTGTTATTTTCTTCAATTCTTCCAGTAGCGTATAATTTTTCAACGAGTCCTATGAATCTATGATATGACTTTGGTAATCTGACATTCTGACCTATAGAAATAACCTTATCATCAATCGTATGGACAAAAACATCTAGTTTATTTTCAAAATAAAGAGGAATACTACAAGCTTCAAGTAAAGAAAAATGAACAAGATCCGGTCTTCCCCTTTTTATCTCATTTTTGATTCCTTTCATTGCTGCAAAATGCCATGATATGTCAAGTAAAATTTCAGATGGTTTTTTGTTAAATCTTCTGGCAGATGCTATAACTGAATTATGCCTCTGTAGTTCTATAGGTACTAATTCTAATGCAGATTCTGCTATTATCAGAGAGAGCAAGATTGTATTTTAAGGGTAGGAATTATTAAACAACATGAAACCTGCAATTAAAGACCTTCTAATAGAAAGGATGCAAATTCTGATAAAAAATGCCATATCGTATGCAAGGTCTAATCCGGAATTGGCAGAGAGACAAGCAGCACTTGCCAAGAGACTTTGTACAAAATATCGTATCAGAATGCCCTATGAGTTGAGGATGCATTTTTGCAAAAAATGTAAGAAGTTTATTGTACCGGGATTTACAGCAAGAGTGAGAATAGGAAGAAGTAATCTCAAATCAATACGTATTACCTGTGGTTTTTGTAACCACACATACAGAAAGATAATTAAAAAACAAATTCCAATAGGTCAATGATTTATAAGACGAACTTTGAATTTTGGTTTTTATGGCAAAGGCATATGATGTACCAGCAGATTTGTTGATTGGTAAATTATCTGAGACTTTAAAGAATGAGGATATTGTACAACCAAGTTGGATACCATTTGTTAAAACTGGCGCACATGCAGTAAAGCCTCCTCAACAGAGTGATTGGTATTACACAAGATGTGCATCTCTTCTAAGAAAAATTTACTTGCATGGACCTATTGGAGTAAACGATCTAAGATCAATGTATGGAAGTGCAAAACCTGTTGGTTATGGAGGAGCACATCACAAAGATGCTGGCGGTGCGATAATTAGAACGGCCGTACATAGTTTAGAAAAATTAGGTTATTTAGATAAGGTTGAAGGAAAAGGCAGAACAATATCACACGAGGGTATGAAAAAACTTGATCGTCTATCAACTGAGATCTTAAATGAATTAATTGCAAAGAATCCAAATCTAAAGAAATATTCCTAGTTGTATTATGAGCTCTCATAACCCAAATGATGAACGAAATCCAAGCGATGCAGAAGTTTCTGCCTTAAAGGATAATGCACTAAAAACTCTCCTTACTGCTGAAGCAAGACTGAGACTGAATAATGTTAGAATGGTTAAGCCGGACCTTGCAGCAATGGTTGAAAATTATCTCTTAGGATTGGCATCTCAGGGAAGGCTAAATTCACAAATCTCGGACGATCAGTTAAAGCAAATTTTACTGTCAATTCAACAACCCAAGCGAGATTTTAAGATTAACCGCAAGTAGTTCTAGGGAAAATATATTAGGGGTAAATTGAACGGTTACAAATATGAAAGCAGTTGTTTATGACAAGTATGCTCCAAATGATGATTACAAGTCAATTCTAAATGTAAAAGAAGTACCTGATCCAAAACCAAAACCAAACGAAGTTGTTTTCCGTGTCAAGGCAGCAGCCTTGAATTATAATGATATCTGGGGAATGAGAGGCCAACCAGTACCAGTTCCACTACCACACATTTCTGGTTCTGATGCTTCTGGTGAAGTTACTGCAGTAGGAGAAGATGTTACAAACTTCAAAGTTGGTGATCGAGTTGTTTCACACTCAAACATGTCATGCAGAGTTTGTGAAGCGTGTACTGATGGAAGAGAATATGATTGTCAAAAGAGATCAATCTGGGGATTCCAGACTGGACCATTGTGGGGTGGATTCTCCGAATTTACTCACTTACCTGAAGTTAATGTTGCAAAGATTCCAGAAGGTGTAAGCTATGATGAAGCTGCCGCAGCCTCAATGACATTACTTACTTCATGGCATATGTTAGTAGGAAGAGCAAGAATTCATCCTGGCCAAACAGTCCTTATCATGGGAGGAGGATCTGGTGTAGGAAGCTTTGGAATTCAGATTGCAAAATTGTATAATTGTAATGTTATCGCTACAGGAAGTCCAGATAAACTAGACAAACTAAAAGAACTTGGAGCAGATTTCGCTGTTGATCACAGAAAACCAGATTGGAGTAAAGAAGTAAGACAAATTGCAAAACCATTAGGTGGTATAGATATTTCATTTGATCATATAGGTCAAACTCACTGGAATGATCAACTCACTTTGCTAAAGTATGGTGGAACCTTGGTAACATGTGGCGCAACTACTGGATATGATGCAAAAACAGACTTGAGACACATATTCTTCAAAGGAACTAACATCTTAGGATCAACACAAGGAACAAAAGCAGAATTAGAACAAGGATTGTACTGGATGGGTAAAAAGAAAATTAAAGCTGTAATAGATTCAGAATATAGCTTTGAAAATGCCGCAGAAGCACATACAAAAATGCTTACAGGAAAAGGTTTGGTCGGCAAAATCTTACTCAAACCATAAATAGAATTTATTTATGGCAAGACTCCTTCGTAGTCTACTATTTGTTCCAGGTAATAATAGTCGCTTTTTAGAAAAAGCAAAATCACTACGTGCTGACATTATTTGTTTTGATCTAGAAGATTCTGTTCCCTTTGAAGAAAAAAAATCAGCGAGAAATTTGATAAAAAATGCACTACAAAATAGATCAGAGTATAATTCCGAAATCTATGTACGAACAAATTCTCCGATATCTGGACTGATACCTCATGACCTGAAAGAAATTATTCAAAAAGGTGTTGATGGTATTGTGATTCCAAAAGTAGACACTGCAAGTGATATAAACAAAATTGAAAAAATTATGATTGTATTAGAAAAGAAACGCAAACTAAAACCTATTGAGATCATTGCATCAATAGAATCTACTAAGGGAGTTGTAAACTCTTATGCTATAGCTTCGTCCAGTAAAAGAGTCTCTGCATTGGTCTTTGGAGTGTTTGATTTGTTAAATGATCTCGGTGTGGAGTATACCAAGAATCCAGAAGGAGCTATATATTCAAGAACGAAAATTCCAGTAGATGCAAAGGCTGCAGGAAAATATGCAATTGATGCAATCTGGCAAGACATTGATGATACTGTAGGATTGGAACATGATTCCATCGCTGCCAAAAACTTGGGTTATGTGGGAAAAAGCATTATTCATCCAAATCAAATCGATATTGTTCATAAAGTATTCTATCCAACTCATTCGGAAATAGAATGGGCAAAAAAAGTTATCAACGCATACGATTTAGCTAAAAAAAATAAAAAAGGGGCTACAACAGTTGATGGAAAAATGATTGATGAAGTACATTATAAGAGAGCCGCAACTCTATTAAATTCAGTAAAAAAATAATCAATATGGTAAGAAAGTTGAATATATGACCTAATTGCAGATCTACTTATTATTTGATAAACATAAATCAGCTAGGTACAAATAAGAATTGGTCAATCATGTTTACTGGAATAATTGAAGGCTTGGGTAATATTATCCGATTTGATAAAAAAACAAGTAACCGTAGTGCTGCAAAAATGAAAATAAAACTAGGTAAAATTGCAAAAGGACTCAAAATCGGAGATAGTGTTGCAATAAATGGTGTATGTCTTACTGCAATAAATATTTCAAAAGATGTTGCTGAATTTGAAATGGTTGGTGAAACAATAAAAAAAACCAATCTTGGATCCTTGAAAAGTGGTAACAAAGTCAATATTGAAAGAAGTCTTAAGGTTGGTGAGCGACTTGAGGGACACTTTGTATTAGGACATGTTGATGGTGTGGGTATAATTTCTAAAATGGAAAAACAATTAAATCAAATAAAAATATGGACAAAAGTTCCAAAGGAATTATCAAAATACGTTATCAAAAAAGGTTCTGTTACAGTTGATGGTATTAGTCTGACAGTTGTTGATGTACTCAAAGATCAGTTTTCAGTTTCAATAATACCACATACGATGAAAATAACTAATCTGAGTTACAAAAAAATTGGCGATAAAGTTAATATTGAAACTGACATACTTGGAAAATACATTTTATCTGATGGTTAGTTACTTACCACTATTTTGGTAATTACCAATTTTCTAGTAAGATTTATAACAATAATGAAAAGCTGATCATGTGTGTCCTTAGAAGAAGCTATTTCATCGCTTAGACAAGGTGATTTTATTTTACTACATGATGGAGGTAAACGTGAAAATGAAGTAGATATGGTAATTGCAGCAGAATTTGTAACTCCTGAGCATATAGCACGTATGCGTAATGATGCTGGAGGACTAATTTGCATGTCAATAAATCATGAATTTGCAACTAGTTTAGGTCTTGACTATATGCATGAAATCCTATTTAATTCTCAAAAGTTTGATTCAGATTCAAAGAAGATGATCATAGGTACTGCTCCATATGGAGATAGACCTTCTTTTTCAATTTCGATTAATCATAAAAACACATTCACTGGAATAACTGATAAAGATAGAGCATTAACAATTTCTGAAATGGCAAGATTATACAATAATGAAAATGATAAGAAGAAAGAAGCTTTCACTTCTACCTTTAAGACACCTGGTCATGTTCCAATGCTCATTGCTTCAGAAGGGTTATTATCAAATAGACTTGGACATACTGAGATGTCAATTTATCTAATGAAACTTGCAGGACTCACACCAGTGACAGCAATTTGTGAAATGTTAGATTCTCAAACGTATAATGCATTATCTACTGAAAAAGCCAAACAATATGCTACAGATCATACTATACCATATTTTGATGGAACTGAGCTTGTCAAATTCGCAAAGGAGCATTAATTTTGAATATAGCTATTGTTGTAGCTGAGTTTAACAGTGAAATAACTTCAAAAATGCTGGAACTGGCTACCGAAAAGGCAAAAATATTGAAGATGAATGTAAAGTATACCTGTAAAGTGCCGGGTGTGTTTGATATGCCTCTCCTAATTGATAAATTATTACAAAAAGAAGACATTGATGCTGTGATAACTCTAGGTGCAGTAATAAAAGGACAAACAAAACATGATGAACTAATATCAAATGTTACTGCAAAAGCATTAGTAGATCTTTCAATAAAATATCAAAAACCGGTAACATTAGGAATAACAGGACCTGGAATGAGTGATAGACAAGCACATCAGAGAATACGACCAGTATCTGAGAGGGCTGTTGAGGCTGCAAGGAAATTATCTGAAGAACTGGAGAAAATTAAAAATGATTCAACTAACCATAATTAAGATCACTGGATATGGACCATGGACTCTAACCTTAGGTAGCGATAGAGAACATAGACTTCAGATGCTACAAGCATCATTATACAAAGAAGTACAAAATTTGTTTTCAGAAAGAAACTGTCTTGCATTTCCTAACAGATTTGATGAAATTTTTGTAATAACTAACAGTCTTTCAATTGATGATCATATAGAAATTCAAAGACAACTTGTAAAGTCCTTTGAGTTGGGCTTGTCGATGTCTATAGGACAAGGTAATACACCATTTGAAGCAAGTTCAAGCGCTGACAAAGCACGACGTACTAATACAATACTAAGTAAGGATCATGATATCTTTGGATTTCCACTAGGAAAAGACGAAAATTCAGTTCAGATTATACATATGGATGTAGACGGTTCTACCTCTGTCTCGGCAAAAAAGTCACCATATGAAGTATCATTACTTATTATCAAATTATATTCAGAAATGTCAGAATTTTTCCTACAAAGAAATTCACTTGCATTTTTCATGGGAGGAGATAATTTTATGATAATAAGTTCAGGTGTGAATAAGGATGAAATAACAAAGTTTCTTGAAATTGTGAAACAAAAATATGACATCTCATTTAACTGCGGAATTGGAACAGCAAAGACTGGAAGAGATGCAGCCAAGTTAGCTACTCAATCATTAGATAAGATCCGCGAACTGAGAGATTCAGGAAAAAAAGATACACGAATCCTAGAGATAACATGCTGATAAAAAATATCAGTCTTCTTTATGGTAGAGAACTAGAGTATGTTCAAAATACTCATGTAAGAATCTCTGGAAAACACATTGGACCAATAGGGACAAAACTCTCACCTCATAAGGGTGAGCCAATACTTGACTGCGAAGGGCTACTAATGATGCCTGGACTAATTAACTCTCATACTCATATTGGAGATTCTATAGCAAAAGACATAGGTATAGACTCGGATGTTGAGGAAAAGATACATCCAGTTAGTGGATTCAAACAAAAAATTCTCAAGAATTCAGATAAATCCCATCTGACAAGTTTTATGAAAAATTCATGCATTTCAATGATTAGAAAAGGCATAACATCATTCATTGATTTTCGGGAAGGTGGCATTGAGGGAATTAATCTATTAAAAAATGCCATATCGAATATTACAATAAGACCTATCATCTTAGGAAGAATTGAATATTATCAAGACTCAAAATCTATCAAGAACAATACGTCTATACCAGAATCAAGAAAACTAGATCTGAAAAATCTTCTAACTAACTGTGATGGACTTGGAATCAGTGGTACAAATGAGTTTAGTAATTCTGCATTAAGATACTTTGCAACAACAAGAAAGATTCGTGCTATACATTCAGCTGAAACTGAAGAAAGTAACAAAATATCTCAAAAGGTATATGGAAAAACTGAGACTCAAAGAGCCCTCCTTTCAAAGCCAAACTTTTTGGTCCATATGACTTATGCCTCAAAAAAAGATCTTGCAATTATATCTAAAAACAAGATAAATATTGTCATATGTCCAAGAGCAAATGGTTCTCTTGCAGAAGGTATTCCCGATGTCAATCTAATGCTTGATGCTGGTTGTAATATAGCAATTGGAACTGATAATGTTATGATAAACTCGCCTGATATGTTCAGGGAGATGGATTATCTCTGGAAAGTCTCAATGGGTATTAAGAAAAAACGACTAATGCCAAAAAATATACTTCAAATGACCACGACAAACGCTTCAAATCTTTTAGGTGGTAAAGTAGGAATTATTCAAAATAATAAAATAGCAGACTGTATATTTATTGAAAAACATTCAATCGATTTAGAACCAATGCATAATCCTCATGCCTCAATCGTTCAACGTGCTTCAGAAAATACAATAAAAGCAGTAATGTATGAAGGAAAATTTGTTCATGGCAAAATCTAGACCTTACGTAATAGTTAGTGCTGCTATTAGTATAGATGGAAAATTAGCTACTCGCACAGGAAGATCTAATCTCTCATCCAAAAGGGATTTGATACGAGTTCATAAACTCAGAAAGACAGCTGATGCAATACTAGTGGGAAGAAATACGATAAGTATCGATGATCCTTTACTTACTGTTAGATATGTAAAAGGAAAAAACCCAGTTCGTATAATTCTTGATTCAAAGGGAAGTTTATCTCCTAAATCTAGAGTGGTAGAAACTGCAAAAAAAATTCCCACTATACTTGTGGTATCGGAAAATGCTCCAAGAAAGGTTGAGAGATTTATTGCAAAAGGAGTTGGAGTAATAAGATGTGGAAAAAATAAAATTGATCTAAAGAAATTATTAGAAATATTAAGAAAAAAGGGAATCAAAAGAATTATTGTTGAAGGTGGAGGCACAACAAACTGGTATTTTTTCAAGGAAAAACTAGTGGATGAAATTACACTAACAGTTACACCATATGTTATTGGAGGCAATACTGCAATTTCTCTAGTTGAAGGTGACGGTTTTGAAGAAATACCTGATTCCTTTAAATTAAAAAAGATTGAGAAAATACGAAATGAAATAGTTTTACATTATACTTCTTAGTGTTTTAGATCGTCACGTAGCTGATCAATTTTGCTTTGTAATGCTTTTTTGAGTTTTTCATTCTTTGAGAGATTTACCAATTTTCCACAGGTTGGACATTTGAAGGAGAGATCAAGAGCTTTTTCAAAGGTTAGTTTTTGACAGTCTTCATTTCCACAATGATAAAAGTCTGCAGAGTTTTCATAATCTACTCTCTGTTGTAATCTTTCTACAATCTTTTTCTTTTGATTCTCAATGAAATTGTCTACCTCATCCCTTCTTGCTCTCCATCTGTAGACAAACCAACCTTTCTTTTCGTCCTTTACTCTTATTCCTGTTATCAAAGCTTTACCAAAAAGATCATACAAAACCTTCCTAACTATGTTGATTCTAAGTCCAGTTGAGTCTGCAATTTCTTCATCAGTTGCATCCTCTGTGTTAAGCAAAGAACGGGCAACTTTGAGATACTCATCTCCTCCAATTAATGCAGCGATTTTTACAAAAGGATCCTCATGTTCAACCGACATTGTACATTTCCTTCCAGATGTCCATATTTAATCAATGGTTTTAAACCTGTTTTTTTATTTAATATGTGGCTATCAAAATTGATAATCAGTCCGAGACACTTTTACTTGGAGAATTTACTGTAAATGCGAATGAAATCTAGAACACTTATTATATTTTCTATCTTAGGAATTATTTTAATCACTTTTAGTTCTGTGATGTATCTTCAGGGAATTACTGAAAGTAGTATAAAATCAGAATTAATCAAGCAGGTAGAGAAAGAAAGATTGAGTCAAATTAAAGATATATCTTCTCACATATCATCTGATCTTGATAGTGTAATCGCAAGACTCAATGGATTAGAAGACTCTAAGGAATTTCAAAGTGGAAAATTTGATGCCATGTCAGAAAAACTAGTTTCAGAAAAATATTTAGAGATTAATAATATCGTAGACAGGATTTTTGTAACGGATAGTAAAAATATTGTAAGGATTAACGAAACACCTCTAGGAGAAAATAAATTTCTTGGTTACGATGTAACAAATAGAACTTATGTGCAAAAGGCTATCTCAAATAGAGATTTGTATCTATCTGATTATTCTATAGGATTAGATGGAAAAAACAGATTATACATAAGCAATAAGATAGATGAACATGAATCTAGAGAATTTAAAGGAATAGTATGGGCTACAGTTCCAATTAATTCGTTTTTCTCTAGATATTACAATATTGATAATTCAAATTCACCATTTATGATGGTGATGGATAAAAATGCAACATATTTGGTATCACCATTTTCAAATCTTGTAGGAAAAAATTTTTTCTCATCTGACGTACAAAGTTTTTTTCATAATAATTCTGAAGTGACCAAATACACTAATGAATTACTTGCTGGTAAATCAGGAATTACAACATTTGACTTTGGACTGGGACCAAGATCGATAGTTTATGATCCTGTATTTGTTAACGGAATACCACAATATTATTTGATTCTAGTAACACCTAATGAATCTGTATATTCACAAATTGATGATATTCTAAATCTTCAAAGAAATGAAATTGTGTTTGGTTTTGTTGTTAGTATAATATTTGTTTCAGTTCTAATTTATTTAGTATTAAAAAGAGACGCAAAGTTATTTCAAAACGAACTAATAATTCAAAAACAACATGATGAGATTATAAAAAGTGAAAGATTATCTGCTATAGGAGAATTGGCTTCTAGGCTTGCTCATGATATTAGAAATCCACTTTCTATAATTATGAACACATCTATGTTAATTAAACAAAAGAATCCTAATTTAGATGAAAAAACCCTTGGTTTCTTAGATAAACAGATTGATTCTGTAAAGAGGATTTCTAGTCAACTAGATGATGTACTAGATTTTGTAAGAATTAGCCCTCCTCAACTAGAATATCATTCAGTTCTTGAAATAATTAAATCGGCTGTTAATAAAATAGGGATACCCAAAACTATTGAAATTGTATTACCTACGAGCAAGCTCGGCAAGGTTGAAGTCAGAACCAGGCGTGATGAACAGCAATCCACGCCTGGGAATGAATCCGCCCTGTCGGCCCCCCTGTCCCCCCGGAGGCGTTTCAGGAGTTGCTTGCATTGACGGCGGAGGAACTCGATTTCCTCAAAGATCTGTACCTTCGCGCCAAGCGTCACAAGAAGATCGATGTCCGACGGCAGTGTTGACGACATGATCAAGGGATTCATCAAAGGTTTCAGGCAGGAGATCAACCCCCTGAGTCTCCTGGCGTCAAGCTCAAGTCCGTTAATG
>CAVRLU010000045.1:0-44710 GCA_963722115.1 uncultured Nitrososphaerota archaeon | reverse complement strand
CTACATGAGAGGAAGAGCAAATCCTGCAGTATACTATTCACTGATTCTACTTTCATCAATTGGAATGATACTCATTGCATACTCTACTGATTTAGTAATGTTATTCAGTAGCATGGGAACTCATGAGCATTCCAACATATGTCTTGGCAGGATATCTCAAAAAGGATCTACATCAAATGAAGCAGCAATCAAGTACTTTTTGTTTGGAGCATTATCATCTGGAATACATAATTTATGGAATCTCAATTGCATATGGTCTAACAGGTTCTACCAACATTGAACAAGTAATTACAGGATTTTCGAAAACTCAGTCCTGACATGGTACCGCTTGCAATTTTAGCTGTAGGTATGTTCATAGCTGGATTTGGATTCAAAATCGGTCTAGTTCCATTCCACATGTGGTTACCTGATGCATACGAAGGTCTCCACCTACAATTGCAGCATTACTTGCAGTCGGTACAAAGAAAGCTGGCTTTGCAGCAGTGTTAAGGGTGATAATTATGGGTGCTATAGCACTAAATCTTCACTGGGCATTTGCACTTGCTATAATTGCTATAGTGACTATGACAGTAGGAAATTTGGCTGCAATAAAACAAAGAAATCTCACCAGAATGCTTGCTTATTCCAGTATTGGTCAAGCCGGATACATTCTGATTGGTCTTAGTGTAGCACCTATTTCACCAATTGGAATTCAAGCCTCCTTGTTCCACATTTTGAATCATTCTGTAATGAAGGCAGCCGCATTCATTGCTGTTGCAGGAATAGTTACAACTCTTGGTGTAACTCATATTGAGAAAATAAAAGGTCTTGGCAAAAGAATGCCTATTACTGCACTTGGTCTGACGATTTCATTACTTGCGTTAGCTGGTGTGCCTCCTCTTAATGGATTTTGGAGTAAACTGATGTTATTTGGATCAGCAATAGATGCAGGTCATACTTTGTCATGGGCTCCATATTTGGCCGTGGCAGGAGTTCTTAACAGTGCGCTTTCACTTGCTTACTATGGTTGGATAATAAGAAAGATGTACTTTGAGGAAGGAGAATCAAACAAAAGACTAAAAGAACCAAAATCAGTAATCGCAGTTATGATATTCTCAATAATCTTCATTGTAGGAATCGGAATATATCCAGATCCAGTTATACAATTTGCAAAATCAGCTGTTCCTATTCTAAGTGGATTACCAGCTATACACTAAGCATAGTCAAGTCTAGAAGACTTTCTAATCTCATTCTTGCAGGACTGTCATTAATTTTTCTTAACGCTGACTTTGCTTTACTGGAATAATTCTTTAGCATTTCATCCATGCGGTCAAATACAATACGCGGATCAGAACTTTTCTTTATCAATATATTGAATAATTTATCTTCGTTATTCCAATCTTGTAAATCATCTCTGATTTGATATGCAATTCCCATGTTCTTACCATATTCTGCAAATGCCAAGATTTGTTCTTCATTACCTCCGCCTAATATTGCTCCAATCTTTGCAGCTGCTTCAAATGCAGTAGCAGTTTTGTATTCCATGACCTTTATGTAATCATCAAAAGTTACATCATCGCTTGTCTCTAGTCTAGTTTCAAGCATTTCTCCCTCACTCATCATCATTGCAGTAATTGCAAGCTCTCTTGCCATCCTTGCATTATCTAGACGAGACGATATATTCAAAATCAGACCGAGAACGAAATCGCCAGTTATTATGCTTGTATTATATCCATATTTTATATGAAAAGGATTCTTTCTCCTTCTTAGAATTTCATTATCAATTATGTCATCATGAATCACAGATTCTGTATGTAAAAATTCTACAGCGCATGATGCGGTATATGCATTTTCATCACATTTTCCAATGCTTTCTGCTGCTAGGATGAGAATCAAAGGTCTTATCCTCTTTCCTCCTTCCAAGGCATACTGTAATGGTTCAAAAAATTCTGAGGCAGAATACAATTCTAATTCTTGCTTAATTGCATCATCGACCTTACTGATGTAGCTTTCAAAGTCTTTTATGAGTGGATTTATCTCGAAATTCTTTCTATCCAAGAATTACACTAGCAACCGTAAATCACGGTTAGAATATTAATGCTTTTGAGAGTGGTGCTCCAGCCGGGATTTTCATCATTAAGAATTTGAACCCGGGTCGGAGGATTGAAAGTCCCCCATGCTTGACCGGTCTACACCACTGGAGCCCAAATTGCATCCTAATTGTTATCCATAAAATCCTTTTGCAGCCATTCAAAAGATTTTTTTATTACCCGAATTTGATAATAGTTATGAGTTCTCTTATTCAAAGAATTGACAAGATGATTGAAGGGCAGAGTTTGTTAAAGCACAAATTCTATGTCATGTGGAGTGAAGGTAAATTATCAATGGAATCTCTTAGTGGTTATTCAAAAGAATACTTTCAATTAGTAAAAGCAGTTCCCTCATTTGTAGACAAAGTTATGGTGAAAAGCCCATCTGAAATTCAGAGTAAAATTGCTTCAAATAGAGATGAAGAATCTGAGCATATAGAACCATGGGTAAAATTTGCTAGTGCATTAGGTGTATCACAAAATGAACTAAGAAATTATGCTGGTCTTGATAAAACAAAACAAGCCATTTCAAATCTTTCATGTCTTATGAATTCCTTTGAGGGTGGAGCTGCTGCAATGTATGCTTTGGAACAGGAAATTCCAAAAATTAGTTTATCAAAGATAGATGGATTGAGAAAATTCTATAGTTTGTCAGAAGATGATGCAATAGAATATTTCAGACTTCATGCAGAAGCTGACATAAGACATGCAGCTCTTTGGCGAAAAATCTTAGAAAAAACTTCTGCATCACAAGAGGATGATTTGGTAGAAACAGCCAACAAATCCTTAGCAGCTCAAAATCTATTGCTTGATAGCTGTTACGATGCATACTGCTAACTCTATACTATTTTATAGCGCATCTCAATTTGCTCTTTCGTAGGGCCCATAACTCAGCTTGGTAGAGTAACCGGCTCATAACCGGTGAGCCAAGGGATCGAAGCCCTTTGGGCCCACTATTTAGTTCCTTTTGTTGTTATACTGTATCGATCATGACCATATCTCTTCATTGGTGAAATGTTGATCTAGCATTAACATGTGATAATCATGATTTTCTCAATTTTTATTTTGATATACTAATTTTAAAATAAGCAGTAAATTATCTTCATTTGGCCGCAATGAAGAATCAGAGTTATAACTGAACTGATGATGTAAAGGCATTTGTCTGAGCTGCCTCTCTCTTAGAAATAAGTTGATAAATTTGATACAAAGAATGTCTTTAAGAAATGTTATAGAGTATATATAAAGCGCATATATATCCACGAAAATGCCTCAAACAAAACCTATTGTAAGTATAGAAAATGTTGTGGCTTCAGCTTCTGTTGATCAAAAAATTGATCTTAATGTTATAACTCAAACATTTCCTGATGTTGAATATCATCCTGATCAATTTCCTGGTTTAGTGTTTAGAATAAAGTCACCTAAAACTGCAACATTAATTTTTAGTTCTGGAAAAATGGTTTGTACTGGAGCAAAATCAGAAGAACTATCAATTGCTGCAGTAAGAACTGTTGTTCAAAAATTAAGAAAAGGTGGAATTAAAATAAAAAAAGATCCAGTCATTACAATCCAGAATATGGTTGCGTCTGCCAATCTTGGTGGGAAAATACATTTGGAACAAGCTGCTAGAAGTCTTCCAAGAAGTATGTATGAACCAGAGCAATTTCCAGGATTAATACATAGAATGATTGATCCTAAAACTGTAATACTACTATTTGCGTCTGGCAAACTTGTATGTACTGGTGCAAAAAAAGAGTCTGACGTTTACAGATCAGTACATAATCTGCACACACTTTTAGAAGAAAAAGAACTAATGATATACGATATCTAATTTAGAAAATCTGTTAGAAATTATATTGTATTCATCTGTTTTTTAATTCTATTCAAAGTTTGTTCGTCGAGAATTTTTTCAGCGTACAAAACATTAGAAATTGCAAGTATGTCTGTAATCTCATACAATTTTACTTTCTCACTTTCCAAGTTTTCCCTTGCACCTTCAAGCCTATTGACTATGACAAATGCAGAATCTACTACTATTTTGGCATCTTTTAGAGCCCTGACAGCATTAAGTAATGAATGACCTGTCGTTCCAACATCATCTACTAGAACTACTTTAGATCCTTTGGGTATCTTTCCTTCTATGAGGCTACCAGTACCATAATCTTTTGGCTTTTGTCTGATGTAAATTAGAGGCTTTACAGTTTCTATAGCCAACGCAGATGCTATTACAAGCCCTGAAGTTGGAACCGATGCGATATAATCAAAATTATCTAAACCTATTTTCTCTGATATCAAGTTTTGAAGAGATTTTACCATCTTTCTAAATTGGTGTGGAAAACTTGGTACTAGTCTCAGATCTACATAATATGCACTTTCTTTTCCACTAGAAAGTCTTGAAATTTCCAAATTTGATTGCGCCACTTTCTTGCAAAAATATCGCAAATTCTTTGACAAAATCCACAGCAAAATTTACCGAACTAGATTTATTTTAACTGTCCCATCGGTATGGTATGCCTGAAATTTGGCTCAGTTATGGACCTACAGACGTAGTTCTTGATGTAAAGGCAGAGAATCTAGAAAAACAGCTAGTTCCTGGAGGTGTAAACTTGAGTGATTCAGAGATTGCAACGAAATTGGAATCTCTTGACATGTCAAAACCTACAGAATTCGTTATTATGGAGCATTCTAAAACTATTCAAAAAGTTATCTCAGTTTTGTTGGATATTTGTACAAAGAAATCTTTTCCAAAACCCAAATTCTTGGTAGATAAATCAAACTTACATTCTCTAAAAAATATCTTTTCTGATCCCACGATATCTATATCGGAATTTAACGCATCTCAATTTTCTAATGCAAATCTTATTTTTATTGGTGAGATGGAATTTGATGGTTTGTTTGGATACAATAACATCTCTACTAAATTATTACGAAGATTTGGCAAAGACAATATGCTTGAGGCATATGAGAAAAGGGAAGGAAATCTTCCTCTTCCTGGCTATGAATTAAAAACTATGGATGTAGCAAAAAAATTTACTGATGGATTTGAAATATCTGCTATAGAAATTGTAGCAAATCAAACGGGAGTAGTTGATATCGCAACTGGTCATCCATCATCGACTTCTTTACTCTCAACATCATTATCATCTATTGCAATACAACAGACTGAAAAACATAGAGTGGGAATTGTCAGCACTGGAAAAGAATCAAGCAATGAAACATTGAGCAGATCTCTGTCCACCATTTGGAATTGCTCAAATGCTATAAAGGAAGAAGGATTAGTAATTCTTCTTGCAGAGTGTAAATATGGGTTAGGTTCTGAGGCAATCCAGCAGTATGTAGAAGGCAGAATGAGCCTAGATCGACTAAAGAATCCTTCCAAGTACATAGAGGGAATGGACGATCTTCTATTCCTAACAGAAATGCACAAAAAATTTGGAATAGGTATTGTATCAATTTTACCACATCTTTTCACTAAAGATAAACTTGGAATGATTCCATTTAGTGGAGCAAAACAAGCCATTGATTATGTTCTTAAAACATATGGTGATCGACAAAAAGTCGTAATTGTTTCTGATGGCTCACATGTATTACTTAGGTAAAAATGGAAAATGGTAATGGTGCACAAAGAAACGCAAGTGCAATAACTAGTGCAAACATTCTTTTTCTTTTTTTAGATAATGGTGAAATGTCATCTAATGGTTTTACATCCTGACTTCTCATACTAAACATCAAAACAAATAATGCCATTATGTAATATCCTGTAGAAAATAGTATTCCTATACTTGCATATGTCAAAATTCTATGCCATTTAACGCCAAAGGTTGCTCTAGCTATATGACCGCCATCAAGTTGCCATGCTGGCAAAAGATTAAGAAATGTTATGAGAAATCCAAACCACGCAGCTAACAAAACTGGTGACATCACAAGTTCTTGATTAGGAACATGTTTTCCAACAAGGGAAATTGTTGCATCCATTAGTATGCTAGAATGTAATTCCATAAGGCCTGAATTTTGTAAAAGTTCATGGGCTTGTGAACTTGGTACCATTGGAGATATGTATGCCCCATATGTGGAAACAATTATTGCTACAATAAGACCTGCTATGGGACCCGAAATACCAATATCGAAAAGTATGTTTCTATTTACAATTAATCCGCGAGACATTATGAGAGCTCCAAAAGTTGGTATGAAACCCAGTATAGGAATTCCTGGAATAAAATAAGGCCAACTAATCTTGAGTTTGTGTTTCTTTGATGCAATCATGTGACCAAGTTCATGAATTCCAAGTATTCCAAGTAAGGAGATGGTGTATAGAACTGCAATGTATAATGGGTCATCTCCTTTCACAATTGAATTTGTACTGATGGCTCGATAGTAACCATCAATCATTACCGTTACTATTGTTGCGATAAACAATGCTCTTGGAATCCAAGAACGCCGTGACTTTGGAGGCATAAATCTTGAAATCAGTAAAAATGTTTTCCCAAAATTTGATTCTAATCTGACTATCATATTCTTTGATTCCATCTTTCGAACCAGTTGAGGGAACTTCTCAGTTACCTTATTTCCAGAAATCTCAATTTGTAGTATAGTTGGACTTTGATTAAATCCTACTATGGTAAAATATGAAGAAACATCAGATAGAACTTCGTCAAGAGTTGATATGTTCAGATATGCGTCCTTGGCTGGCTTTAATTATTTCCCTTATTTGCTTAAAGTTAAATAATTAATAATTCCAGTATCATCAGGATGCAGGTAGCATTAAGAGAAATTGGAAACTGTGTCATTAGAAGGTGCGATCTATCTGATTTAATTTCAACCATGGAGATAAACCTGAAAACATTACCAGAACATTACTCTGACTATTTCTATGAAAGTCTACTTGCTGAATTACCTGAAGCATTTCTAGTAGCTGAGGTAGACAAGAAACTTGTTGGGTATATCATGTGTAAAATTGAATATGGCTTTTCAAACTTCAAAAAACTTGGATTTGTAAAAAAAGGCCATGTTGTATCTGTAGCAGTCTTACCAGAGTATAGACGAAAGGGAATCGGAGAAGGTCTGGTTCAAGAGGCTATTGCAGGAGTAAAACTAAAAAAATCTGATGAGCTCTATCTAGAAGTCAGATGTAGTAACAATGAAGCCGTAAAATTGTATGAAAAACTTGGATTTATTATAAAACAGAGACTAAAAGCCTACTATCGTGATGGTGAAGATGCATATCTTATGGCAATTGAGTTTGCTTACTAGATTAAAATAAATAAGTCAGAGAAAGACTCTAGCTTATGACAAGACAACGAACGATTGGAATTATGATCTTTGTCTTGGCAATTGTAGGATTTTTTCTCTATGCGTATCTACTAATGCTCTCTGAATGGAGTCCTATTGTACTACAACTCTCAGTATTGATGGCCGTGGGAGGAATTCTCGGAGTAATTTCTTGGATAGGATACAACATGGCAACCTCAAGACCATCACCATCTTCTCTAGTAACAGATGACAAGTAATCACTTGGATATTGCAGCATCAACAACTGCTTGATAAAATCTTGGACCTACTGGTCTTACTATCTTTGCTCCTAAAATTTCTGATTTGACATTTACAACACTTAGAAAATGCTGTGGTGCGAGTGATGAAACCTGTTCTTTCTTTTCTGCATGAATGTGACAGTAATAGTGAATTATTGCTTTTTTCTTTGCTGCTTTTATAGCAGAATCCAGAAATTCATCTGATCTTTCAGGTAATAACATTAAAACTCTGTCTCCTGCTTCGAGCAATCTTTCTTCTATTACTTTTGTAGCATCACCTTCTATAGATTCAACAGTTCCTTTTAGTTTGTTTAATAGTATATTTTCTGAGCATAATCTAACTGCATCAGGATTGATATCTATGTTGTAAACATGACATTTTTTTTTCTTTGCTGCAACGATAGAAAACATCCCAACACCACCAAACATATTGATTATTATCTCTCCTTCTTTGATTAATCCTGCAATTCTATCTCTCTCAGTTGAAAGCCTAGGTGAAAAAAAGGTCTTTTCCACATCTACTTTAAACCTACAACCATGTTCTTTGTATTCGGTTTCAGTCTTGTCTTCTCCTGCAAGTAACTCAAGCTTTCTTATTCTAAAATCTCCTTCAACTGGGGATGATTGACAATAGACTGATCTAGCAGTCTTTACTTTATCTAAAAGTACTTCGCCAATTGTCTTTCTTTTATGTAAAAGAGAATCTGGAATTCTTAGTATGATTATATTTCCTATCTGATCAAAGGCGCCATAAAGCTCATCTGCCTCTACTTCTGTGAGGATTCCAATCATTGCCTGTTTTAGCATCTTTGTCAATTTCTATAGTAAAACTTTCCAGATTGTTTTTGCTCTCTGTCCAGTCGACTCTCCAGTTTGTTTACTCTAGGTCTCATACTTGTTTCATCTCGTCTGTATGTCATTTCAAGAGACTTCAAGAATTCATTCATTCCATCAACTTTAGGTTTTGGAGTTGTAGCATGACCCTCTCTTCCAGGAGTTCCATGAAATATAACAATTGAATCAGAAATCAAATCCATGAGTTGAATGTCATGGTCAACTATTATTGCAGATTTTCCATATGATCTTACATATCTTTGAATAAGTTTTGCTACAGTGATTCTATCTTCAACATCCAAGAATGCAGAAGGTTCGTCAAGTGCATAAATGTCAACTTTTTGCAAAAGGCATGCTCCAATTGCTACTTTTTGAAGTTCTCCACCTGATAAATTCTTGACAGATTTATTGTATAATTTTTTTATCTTCATTGGATTGACTATGATCTCCTCTTCAGGAGTTTCTTCTATTGATCCACCATGTGCTTTTTCAAGAAGTGTAATTACATCAACATCATAATCATTTGTTAGATATTGCGGTTTGTAAGCAATCTTTACTTTGCTTTCTATATTTCCAGAATCAGGCTTTTCAACACCTGCAATCATCTTCATCATGGTTGTTTTTCCTAATGCGTTTGCACCTACGATGCCTAGAACTTCACTTTTCCTTACTCTGCCTGCTTCAATTGAAAGAGAAAAATTTGCAAATTTTTTCTCTAAATTTGGATATGTCATAATATTCTCAATTGTAACAAATTCATCTATAGTGTTAACTGCATCAAATTTGAATGCCGCATCTCTGAATCTGACGTTTTCATTAGGAAGATATCCATCTAGAAATACATTGATTCCAACTTTGGTTGATAGCATGCTTGCAACTATACCATATGCTGCAGGCTCACCATAAAGAATCTCGATAAAATCACTAAGATAATCTAGCAATGTTAAATCATGTTCTACTACCATCACACTCTTTCCAATTTTAGCAAGATCTTGAATCACTCTTGCAACTCCGATTCTCTGAAAGACATCATTGTAAGATGATGGCTCGTCAAAGAAATAGAAGTCTGACTCTCTTGACGCGGCAACTGCCACAGCTATTCTTTGTAATTCTCCTCCACTTAGGTCTGTTAGTCTATTTTCTAAAGAATTTTGTAATCCAAGTTGTTGAACTAATTCTTTTGCCTTTCCACGTTCATCATATTTTTCAAAAAGTTCTTTTGCAGTACCATCAAATACTTTTGCTAAGTTGTAGACTTGCTGAGGTTTTATGGATGCCTTTAATTCATTATTTGCAATTTTCTCAAAATGCGGTTTAAGTTCAGTACCTTGAAAATGTTTTAAAATTTGACTCCATTCTGGAGGTGAAGCGTAATCTCCCAAGTTTGGTCTTAGATTTCCAGATAATATGCCCACAACTGTACTCTTACCTATGCCGTTTCTTCCTAGCAGACCCATGACTTGACCTTTCTTCAAACTTGGAATTCTATAGAGTCTAAATGCATTCTGTCCATATTGGTGAATCTTATCTGATTTTAATTCCTCTGCTAAGTTGACAATTGTTATTGCATCAAATGGACAAACCTTGACACAAATTCCACATCCATTACAAATGTTCTCATCGATTTGAGCCTTGGCTGTTTCTTCATTTAGAATTATACAATCTGATCCCATCTTATTTACTGGACAATATTTGATGCATTCCAGTCCACATTTTTTGGTCTGGCAATTTTCTTTATCTAATACTGCTACTCGATGGGTCATGTGTAACCACCTTTTTCTTAATTTATATCTCTATCAAGCAAGATTAATACATAACATTAGAAACTAAAGAAAATAAGCCGGCCACAGCGTTGGGGTCCGACCCGGTCCCATTCCGAACCCGGAAGTCAAACCCAATGTCGCTACTGTGCTACTAAGGTGCGAGAGCCCTTGGGAAGCAGTAGTGCTGGCGCCTTTTCTATTCTAGTGCTACAGAATTAGGAGTGGCATACCACCTCATCTCTATGGGTGTGTCTTTATCAAAGCCCTTTTTTTGTGAATCATCTGGAAAGTCATTGATATATTCCAGTAGAAGATTCTCTGACAATTCTATCGATCTTTACAATTGATTGCGTATCTGTGAATAGTGATGGTATCTCGTTACATCCTACGACGTAGCCATTTGCGTTGGGTGTTATGGTAAAGGTAATTTTGTGTATTCTTTGGTTATTTTGCATTATACTGTATTGTTTACAAAACCTAAAAAGATCGCGGTCATTTAATAGTGATCATGAGTAATTGTAGTATATGCGGAGAAAAATTCTCTGACGACATTAGATTCCTAAATCATATGATGGATAAGCATGGATTTAGAAATCCAAATAGTGGAACTCCTGACAGAAACAGTAGAGGATACTAATTCTTTCTAAGACTTTAGAGGTATTTTTTCACTATTGCAAAGTAAACTCTTTGTTCTTGTAAAGAAAGATCTAGAGGTTTTACAATCTTGACTACAACTAGAAGATGGGATATACTCAAGTTCTGCTCTTGACTTGCTCATCAGAATACTTTGAAGAGAGAGGTAAAATTGCTGCTCTTCCACCATAGGCCAGTTTTCTTTGTTATGAACCAGAACATCATGGTAGAATCATAATTTTGCTTAAAAATCTCTGATTTTATTTTCATACCTATGTCAGAATAATGACCTATGATCAAGATCTTGTCTTTAGCGAAAGTATGAACAATACTGGCAAATTTTGAACAAAGATAACATTTGTCATCGTAAATCACAAGGGGAACAAGTTCACTAATACCCATGTTTACCATAAGTTGTTTTTGGATTAATATTTTGTGAAATAACTTTTTATTTGATACAAATACGGTAAAAATCATGAATTTGAATTCTAGTAATAATTCTGAAATTCAAATTATGGAATGGGTATGGCCCTAAATTACTATCATATTTTCAAGAGAGTAAAAGAAGCAAGAAAACTTGTGATCAAGGGAATCACTATCGCAGGATCTGGTCATCCAGGTGGTTCTTTCTCAATGGCTGAAATTATGGGGTGCATGTATTTTAAATTCCTAAAATATGATCCAAAAAATCCTCTCTGGGCAGATCGAGATAGACTTGTTTTATCCAAGGGACATGCCTCTCCTGGGCTATTCTCAAATCTTGCAGTAGCTGGATTTTTTGACAAATCTGAAATGGAGACTTTACGAAAATTTGGAAGCAGATTGCAAGGCCATCCAGATTTCAAATGTCCAGGAGTTGAGTTCTGCGGCGGGTCACTTGGATTAGGCTTGTCATTTTCAACTGGAATGGCACTTGCAGCAAGAATTGATGGGAAAAATCATCACATTTACACAATAATAGGTGATGGTGAATCTGATGAGGGACAAGTCTGGGAAGCTGCCATGACCGGATCTAAATACCGAGTTGATAATCTCACTGTTTTCTTAGATAGAAATTTTATTCAACAAGATGACTATACTGAAAGAATAATGCCTCTAGATGAGGAGCTTATTGGTGATGATATTTCTGAGATGTGGAAAAATGCGGCAAGGTGGAAAGTGGGAGATAAGTGGAGATCTTTTGGATGGAATGTTTTAGAAATTGATGGTCATCGCATAGAACAAATCGCCAAGGCAGTAAACTCTGCACTTCAGACAAAGGGAACTCCATCTATTATTGTGGCTCGCACCATCAAAGGTAAATCTGTAGAGCACATGGAGGATAATCCAAAATGGCACGGTGTTGCACCAAATCCTCAGATATCTCCAATAATTGATCTAGAGTTAGATTGTCAATCTCTGATATCTCCATCTATAATCGCTGGAGATATGGCAAACTTGGAAAATGAGGTTAAGAGAGCTGCGCTTGCAAGGGCAGATTTTATTCATCTTGATGTAATGGATGGAATGTTTGTTGAGAATAAAACATTTGATCATGAAAAGATAAAACAACTAAGACCAATTACACCAATTCCTTTTGATACTCATCTTATGATTAATGAACCAGTAAAACATGTCAAAAACTATGTCGATGCAGGCTGTGATATAATTACAGTACACGCCGAAGTCTGTGATGAATCAAGTTTTGGGGAGATTCATGATGTTCTTCGTTCAAACGAAGTAAGTGTTGGTCTTGCAATTAATCCTGATACTGAATTGCCTCCATGGTCTGAGAAATTTATTTCAGATTTGGATCAACTAATAATAATGTCAGTAATTCCTGGCAAATCAGGTCAAAAATACATCGAATCTACGCATGAAAAAACGCAACGAATAGCCAAATTCCTATCTGAAAGAAAATTTGAAGGTCTAATAGAATCTGATGGTGGTGTAGATTTGTCTAACGTGGAATCCTGTTTCTTGGATGGTGCCAGAGTGTTTGTAGGCGGTAGTGCAATAATAGGACAAAAAGATGTTAGAACAACAATCCTTGAATTCAGAAAGAAGCTTATGCATGCAAGAAGAAACTTACTGATTAATGAGGCTCATAACCTTGGCGGAGTTGATCTTGTAAAAAAATGGATTGACCTACATGAAGTGGGAAAGAAAAAGACCGAACTCTTGCAGATTGCCAAGGAGGCAGGTTTTGCATGACAGAGTTTACTGATATGAGAACAGTTTATGGAGATACTCTAATCAAGTTAGGCGAGGAAAATTCTGATGTTGTAGTAGTTGGTGCTGATACTACAGATTCACTAAAGACAAAGCCCTTTGGAAAAAAGTTTCCAAATAGATTCTTCAATGTTGGTATTGCTGAAGCCAACCTGATCACTATTGCAGCAGGTCTTGCAAATGAGGGAAAAATTCCATTTGCAAGCACATATGCCGCATTTCTTCCTGGTAGATGCGTTGATCAAATACGTAATGCAATAGCATATCCTTCAAGAAATGGTAAGAATGGGTTGAATGTGAAAATGGTTGTATCACATGGTGGTCTTAGTGTAGGCCCAGATGGAGGTTCGCATCAACAAATTGAAGATATTGCAATAATGAGAGTTATTCCAAATGTCAAAGTCTTTATTCCATCTGATACTGTAGCGGTGGAAAAACTAACTCAAATTTTTGCACAAGTTTATGGTCCATGTTACATGAGATTGGCAAGATCAAAGACTCCCATAATTCATTCAAAAGAACAAGACTTCAAAATAGGTAAAGGTATTGTATTGCGAGATGGTTCGGATTGTACAATCGCTGCATGTGGCATAACTGTCAGCATTGCTCTTGATGCAGCTGATGCTTTGAAGCAAGAAGGAATAGCATGTAGAGTAATTGACATGTTCTCAATAAAGCCTATAGATTCTGAACTTTTAGAAAAAGCTGCTCGTGAAACAGGTGGAATAGTTACTTGTGAAGAACATAATGTGATGGCGGGATTTGGTTCCGCAGTTGCTGAGACAGTTTCTGATACATATCCTGTTCCTGTAAAACGTATAGGTGCACAAGACAAATTCGGTGAATCTGCAAGAGATGGTGAGATTCCATCTCCTACTTGAAAAACACGGTATAACATCAATTCATATATCTAATACCGTCAAGTCTATTCGGAGTCAAATCCGATGAAGATATTCCTGGATACTGCTAATGTTTCTGCAATAAAGATGTATAATGATATGGGTCTTGTAGATGGAATTACTACAAACCCATCTCTTATGGCAAAGGAAGGAGGAGACCCTCAAAAAGTCATGGAGGAAATTGTTCGAATTATCAAAGGTGATGTAAGCTTGGAAGTGTTAAGCATGGAAACTAGTGGAATGTTGGAGGAAGGTCGAAGACTTCGAAAATATGGTAACAATGTGGTTGTAAAATGTCCTCTAACACCTGATGGTCTTAAAGCTTGTAAGATCTTGACATCGGAAGGCATTCCAGTAAATGTTACACTTTGCTTTTCTGTAAATCAAGCAATATTGGCAGCAAAAGCCGGTGCAAAATATGTGAGTCCATTTATTGGAAGACTAGACGACAATGGACAAGATGGAATGAATCTCATTAAAGAAATGCACCAAGTTTTTCAGAATTATAAATTTAGCACACAAATTCTTGTCGCAAGTGTAAGACATCCCATGCATGTAGTAGAAGCTGCAAAAATTGGAGCAGATGTAGTGACTTTACCACCTGATGTATTGGGTAAAATGCTAAAACATCCCTTAACAGATGTTGGTCTGAAAAATTTTCTTTTAGATTGGGAAAAGCTCAAAAAAGATAATCCAAACATCAAGATCTAAATTTTCTCAATAAAATTTCGTACTAGTGTTTTCCTATCCATTGATATCTGTATTCTTCATCAAATAATTCTGATTTTATATCATTGTTAGACTGCCTAGATTGTATCTTGGCCTCAAAAAAGCCCAAACTACCCTTGTATGGAATTGGAACTCTGAGGGCCTGGGGTTTTCTAAGCAGAAATCCGTATCTGTGACGGAAAAACTCTTCATTGAAAAGATGTTTTTTATGATCTTTTTTGAGCTCATCTAGAGAATTGTATGATTTTACATCATAGACCTCAACTTTTCCAATAATTACTCCCGTTCTAAGATTGGATTTGTCTATGCCTAATCTATCACATGCCTCACCTTTGATTCTGATTGGTGCATGAATTAGACATTCGCCTCGGAACTTTGTATTCCATGTTCTCAACTCAATTGATTTTTTGCCATTTATTATCAAGTCAGCATAGGGTTGAGATACTGAAAGGCATTTCATCTTTCAACTGGTTCCCAAGACATTCAAAACTCTTTTTGGAATATCACTTAACCTACTAACAGCAAGAGTTCGCTCATAGCCTAGTCTTCTAAGATTATTTGCAATTAATATGGCGTCTTCTGTATCAGGTCCAAAGCCTATTGCAACCATCTTTATGCCTATGGATTTGAAATCTCTCATTAAAGAACGAACTGCATCAGGATCTGATGGTTCTCCATCTGTTAATGTTAAAAATATGTCTGGTTTTTTTGATCGAAGAGATGGCAATAACATATTGTAAACTTCAGCCAATGGCGTACTTCCATTTGCTTTTATTTGTGCAAGTCTCTTGGCAGAAATACTATTCCATTTTAAATTCTCTGGCTTTACTAACCAACATATGACTTGTTTTTTTTCAGTGTTAAATGCATAGACAGAAAATTTTACTTTTAAATATTCTAGTACTTCACAAAGAGCAAGTGTAGCTTTTTTGTATTGTATTTCCTGACTTGCTATGCTGGACGAGTGATCAAGAAGTATGACAATCTTGGTCTTGATTGCAATTTTTCTATCTGATATGAATGGTTTATGGCCTTCCATATGTGATTCTTCATCAAATTCATCTCCTGAAAACACATGTTCTTCTTTCCATCCCGATTTCCATTCTTTGAATTTTGCTTTTAGATGATTTATTAGATCTATGTCAATAATCTTTGTTTCATCCACGTTTGTTGCAGTGGGAATGTTTATTCCAATTGTTTCACTACTCAAACCTTTATTCTCAATTCTTTTTGCTTCTTCGAGCAAAACTTTGAATTCTTCAAAAACCTCTTTACCTTCCGAAATTCTCTTAGGATCTAATTCGCCAAAATCATTTTCACGATATTTTGCAATCTTGTTTAAAGTCTTTACAAATTCTTCTTCTGAAAGTGCCATGCCAGAACTAATTTTAGGTATTGATATTGGAATGGTTAGAAGTGGGTCAATCTCTAAGATTTTGACTATTTCAGATACTCTCTTTTCAAGCCAATCCGTCCCATGTTTTTTTTCAATGGATTCTTTGACTATCTCTATGGCTAGATTGTTTGCCTTTTGGACCTTCTCAAAGGCACTAGGAGATAATTCTCCCTTGATGTCACCTAAAAGAAAATACTGGGCAAAGCCCTCAACTATTCTGGTATTTCCGTATAGTGTGTTCAATAGTGGTCTGTATAACCAGGAAACTCCATATCTGAAAATGATCTCGTCATCCATTCCCTGCCAAACAGTTCTTGCAATGGTCTCAATTCTTCTTGTTTCAAGAGTATTGAGAATAAATCCAAAAGCATGATCATTACTAAGAATTTTACTTGAATATCTTATTCGCATTGCTTCATACCATAATGCAATTCTGAACTGTCTATATTTTTGAAAGTCTGTTCCTTGGTATCGTTCTAATGGAAACATTATGACTTTATTTTCTTGTAGTTTGGTTTGTACTTCTTTTTGATCGTATATGCTGACTGTAATCGATTCTTTTCCAGACCATCGTCTAACAAGAAATGTAGCTATCTCAAGTAATGTGTCATTTCTAAGATGTAATGATTGCATTAACTACCAAACATCGATGTTATGATGTCATTTACTTTCTGGAATTCTACGCTACCCCATTGTAAGTATACATTAGCAAATACTATCTCTGCTGCTTGTCTTGTTTTCATACCTGAATCAAGTATTTTTGCAAATGCTATTGTTTCACGCAAGCTAGGAGAATAGTATAATTCTTCTACTGCAGCTGCCTGTCGTAAAATATTTGCCAACTTTATTCCTTGTAAGATCTCTTTTTCGTGCGATGATGATGAGTACTGCTTGACTATTTGAAATTCAATATCTTCTGGTGGATAGTCTAGTCTAAGTCTTATTGGAAATCTACTTAGCAATTGTGGTGGAAGCTCTTTTGTACCAACATGTGATAACGGATTAATTGTAGCAACAACAAACCATCCTTTCGTAGCTTTTATCAATTCGCCTCCAGATTCTTTTAGAACAATCTGTCTTCTATCATCAAGTGCCTCATCAAGACGAAGAAGTACATCTGCTTCGGCAGAATTTATCTCATCAAGATAAAGCATATTTCCCTCTTGCATGGATTTGACTAGAATTCCTTGTTCAAATCCAATTGCGCCATTCTCCATTGTTTTTGCTCCTACCAGATGACTCTCACGTGTTCTCAAACTAAAATTAATTGACTCTAGACTTTATTCCTCTCTTTGCAGCAAATTCTCTTACTAGTGTGGTCTTGCCTGTACCCTTGGGACCTATTATGAGAACAAATAGATCAGCTGCATATGCCTTGTCTAGAACTTCAAAGGAGTTATTCCAATCTATATACAATGATTCTGTAAGCACGTTTGGTCAAAGTTCTTTCCTTAATTTAAAAATGTCTTATTATTTAGCACTAGGTATAGGAGAATTAATGTCAGAGAATGACATTGAATTCAATTAATGAGTATCTGCCGTCATGTCTGCATAATGCTTTGCGTTGCTTTGATGTCTGGTACGATTTCACAAATAAACGCAGAACAATTCATGATACCTCATTGGATAAAAAATAATGCAAAGTGGTGGTATCAAGATCAAATTAAGGATTCTGAATTTATCAAGGGGATTCAATATCTTGTGGAAAATAAAATTATGATCATTCCATCAATTAGCGAAAATGCAAATAAAGAAAATAAAATCCCATCATGGGTAAAAAATGATGCTGGTTGGTGGGCCAATGGAACTATATCTGATAATGATTTTGTTTCTGGAATTCAATATCTTATAAGTTCGGGAATAATTGTTGTGAAATCTAGTTCTAATTCAACTCAAATTGAACCTAATGTAGGTTCAATTCAAAGTAATTACAATCAACAATGTGACAAGTATACTACAGCAGCAGAAAAAGAAACATGCCTTGAGCAACTAGAATATGATGAAAAAATTAATAATTATATGAAAACTGCAACACCTACTGTAGTAGGGTCTATTACTTTCTATTACATAAATAGTGAATCACAAAAAACAGATGACGGAAAAACCATTCTGACAATACACTTTGTAGTTCAAAACAATGCAAATCAAGAAGTAACAATGACATGCCAACGCCCCGATTCTTGTAACTATTCACTAAGCGATGGACAGAATGAAATCCAATATTCTACAAATACTTTGGTATACGGTAGCCTGACTTTAATTCCAAATACTCCTAAATTGTTAGACTGGACTTTTTACGGTTCAATTGATCCCTCCAAGAACTATTCATTTCTAGTAAAAGAAACCTGGGGAAGTGGTTCTATACCGATTAAAATTTCTTGATCTGAACGTTTTCGATTTTTTTTATACGCCTATTTTTGCGTATGATTCATCCAAAATATGATGCAAGGTTTTATGCCAAGCATCAAAACCATCTGGCTTCTTGGGGAAGTTGTAATAATGCTCTGTTAATGCTTTATTTTGTTGTGCAGTGAATCTAAGTCCATCTGCAAGCGTTTTGTTAAGTGCTCCCCTTATCATCATGCCTAGTTTTCCAACAGTTCCAAAGTCTGGGTGTTCTCCTTTGCTAATTGCTTCCACGTCTAACTTTGACAAAAAGTGCTTCATTCCATAGTTTATCTGCTCATTTGTAAGAGTCTGAAGTAAACGTCTAAAAATTTCAAGACCTGCTGTTTTGTATCCATAATCATTAATGAAATCGATATTGTATTGCCAAAGACCTGTTTCACTGACATCTCCTGCCTCAATTGCACTTACTGCATTTTTACCTAAAATGGTAGCTGCAACTATCGCTGGACCAATTCCTCCTGCATCAAGTGGTTTTGGCATCCATGCAGAATCACCGACAAGCATGTATCCATTTGTAACCAAGCAATCATTTTGTCTTCTTACAGAAACTTGCCAATTACCTGTTACATTATTGGAATCCATTGAATCTTCTGATAATTTTGGATTCACTATGGCCTTGTTCATCTTGACATAATCATTAATCAATTTAGTGACGTCATCATGTTTTCCTAATCTTTGATTTCTTTTCACCAACTCTTTTTGTTGTACACCTAAACCAATGTTGACCTTGTTTTTTCCTTTTGGAAATACCCATCCGTATCCTCCAGGAGCTATGTCCTGATCAAGATGAATTATGCAATAATCTGGATCAAATTCTTTCTTATCGTCTACACCCTGTTCAAATTTCATGATATGTCTTCCGGTAGATTCTAAATCATCACGGTCTATTTTTCGTTCTATCTTTGTGCTTATGGTAAGACCGTTTCTTAACATCGAGGTAACACCAGTGGCATCAACTACTATTTTTGCTGTTTTTTTGAATGGTTCCTTTGTAAGCAGATTTGTTCCTTCTACTCCAACAACTGCTCCATTTTCATATATTAAATTCCTTAATGCAACAGAATATTGAATATTGATTCCTGCTTTTATTGCATCGCGAAGCTGACGTTGAGGAAGCTGTTGTCTGTTTAGCATATAGCCATCCCCATCAAAAGGAATTGATGTTTCTCTATCTGGAGAAAATGCCATTACTCCCTTTACGGGATGCTCAATCTCTGGGTTACCCCATGCAATCTTGATCCTCTCAGTCATGTAATCTACAGTATTCTTTCCAACGGCATCACCACAAACCCATCCATTGAGTGTCTTCATACCAATTGTGATTTCGGGATTTCTATCTATTACAAGAATTGATAATTTCTGTTTAGAATAATATGCGGCAGATTGTGCAGAAATCATTCCTGCAAGGCCTCCACCTGCTACGATAATATCATAATCTGTTTTCACAGCGAAAAAACAGGATCCACTCTATTTAAAAGAACCGTATGAAAATAGATCAAAAGGTATTTTGGGTCGGTTCGTCGCGGCTTCTTCACAGCAGATGCTCAGACTGGAGCGGCAAAAATATTACCTCATTCCCTTTTCTCTAGGGTTGATAAATATTATTAAACCATGCTAGGAGTAGCAGATTCTATTCAAACCGTAAGTAATTCTATGTATTTTTTTGAAATTTCATCTTTTTTATAGACTGGCATTTTTACCTTAATTTTTATTGCGTTATTTTGTTGTAGACTAATTTCTTTACTTACAAGTTCATTCTTGCCTATCCTCAAGAAAAGTGAAGTGTCTTCAAAATACAAATCTATGTTTTCTATTAGTTCTTTCATCTGAGTCTTTGATATTCTAGAGGCTAATTTTTTAACAAATTCTTCTGCGCGCTTTTTTGAAAGTGTTATCTTGGCAAGCAATATTGGATTTCCATAATGACCAAGAGTTTGTTCTATGGTAAATTCGTCTTCTTTTATTTGAAATAATTCAAAGATGGGTTCAAAGATTTTTTTATTATCCTCTGTTGCGTGTAAGATTAATTCAGCTGTTACTTCGAACTGATGTGTCATATTATGTGATATGTAGAGAATAGGCTAATATCTATTAGGCTTGTAGCAGGGCAATCTCACCCTCTGCGGTCCTGATGAGTTTTGCCTTTTCAATTCCCACGTGTCTTACGTGTACTATCTTCTTGACAGCTGCCATGATGTCAGAATTTATCTTTCCAAATACTGTAGCTTGGATGAACTGGTCTATTGTCATATCTGGAATGGTTTTTGTCATTACTTCCTGTGCCACTAGTCTGATTGCATGCTTTCGTGATGTGTTCAACTTCTTCTGGGTCAGGGCAACTATCTTTATCCTGAAAATGTAACCATCCTTTGTCTTAAAATCTGCGATGAAACTTATCAATGAGGAACCCCGTCTTACTAGACTTCTAAGAAATTCCTTTGCATATTCGAATCTCTTGAAGATCGTAGTTGCCGTTTCTCCTTCTACTTTATGAATCTGGAAATACAATTTGAATTGGTGTTGGGAAGGATCTCCTTTTAGTATATCATGTAATGTGCATTCTATTACTCTGCCAACTGCTCCCTCGTCATCAGTTATTGGAATATAGGCAATTGGTTTTTTGTCAAATGAGGCAGGAAGTAACACTGTGACCCACTTTTTCTCTCTCCACTTGTCTTTTACTCTTGATGTCTTTTGACGAGCCAACTATGATGAACTTCTGAGGCCAAAATATAAGTTGTACGACATTTTAGATTAGGCTAGAGCCTACGTATTTTTGCAATACCTTTGGAACTGCAATATGTCCATCTTTTGTCTGGAAATTTTCAATTATCGCAACCATAGTTCGTGTAGTTGCTACTAGTGTGCTATTCAAGGAATGAAGATATTGGGGTTGTTCATCCGTTCGGTCTCTGAATCTTATTTTCAACCTTCTTGCTTGAAAATCAAGACAATTCGAACAAGATACTATTTCTCTATAGCTTTTCTGTCCTGCCATCCATGCTTCAAGATCATATGTCTTGGCAGAAATCTTGCCCAAGTCTCCACTTGATAGTAGCATGATTCTATATGGTATCTCAATTTTTTGATAAAACTCTTCTGCTATTGCTAGCATTTTTTCATGTTCATGCCATGAATCCTCAGGTCTTGTAAACACAAACTGTTCTACTTTTTCAAATTGATGTACTCGAAATATTCCCTTTTGGTCTCTACCATGAGCTCCTGCTTCCTTTCTAAAACATGTACTTATTCCTGCGTATCTTAGCGGTAATTTTTTACCATCAATAATCTCATCTGCATGCATTGATGCCACTGCATGCTCACTTGTTCCAATAAGGTAAAGATCTTCGCCCTCAATCTTGTAAATTACCTCTTCAAAATCTTGGGCAATTATGGCACCCTCCATTGCATTCCTATTTATCAAAAATGGTGTTTGTATGGGAATGTAATTTTTCTCGGTCAAAAAATCAAGTGCAAATTGTAGTAACGCTTGATTTAACCTAACAAGTTGATTTTTGAGATAGTAAAATCTTGCTCCTGAGACCTTGGCAGCTCTCTCCAAATCCACAAGGTCAAGACTCTGTGTCAAATCTATGTGGTCCTTTATCTCAAAATCAAAAGTGGGTATGTTGCCCCATTTTTTTATCTCCTTGTTTGACGTATCATCTCTTCCAATAGGAACTGATTCGTGTACCATATTGGGTAATGTTAGAGAAAGTTTTGTGAAATTATCTTCTATCTTTATCTGCGTTTCTTCTAATTTGTGAAGATTATCAGAAACTGTTTGCATCTGCTCGATAAGACCAGATGCATCTTCTTTTGCTTTCTTTTTTCTTGCAATTTCTAATGATACCTCATTTCTTTTTTTCCTTAATTCATCAGTCTTTACAATTAGTTCTCTTCTATCCTTGTCTAATGATATTAAATCATCAAGAGGAAATTTGACAGCTCTTGCTTCCAACATGTTCCTGATTTTCTCTGGATTCTCTCGAAGAAGTTTTGGATCAAGCATCAACTAGTCACTTTGAGTATAACTTGAGTTTGTTCAAGAACTTCATCAATAGTAGAAATCAAGGTTCGTATATTTCCTTTACCCTCAAATATGAAGACTAGTGATGTTTCTTCCTTTTCTATTCTAAAAGAAAGATTTTCTGGAAAATCTACATTATCAGGTTCCAAAGATTTTCTTATGGAATCTATCCTTTTCTCTGAAAGGTTATTCAGAAATACTTGAACTTTGCATTCTAGAGACATTTTTTTCCAGATGATCTAGGAATTCATCCAATTTGTCTTTTGTAATTCTTGCTCCTGCAGCTGCTGCATGACCTCCTCCTACACCTGATACCTTTGCAGCGCATTCTCGCATTAATAATCCCAAATTTACTTCTGATTTGCAACCCGTAGATTTACGTGAAGAGAATTTTATCGTCCCTTCATCACCATTTGTTCGAAGTATTATTATCTTTCCAGTATTTTTCTGTGATCCACCAAGAAGCGATGATACTGCACCTGTCATATTCTCTGGCACAAGACCTTCACCATTAACCATCAAGTATGAACCGTTATCAGTTATTCTCCATCTTTCACTGGAAAGTGTATTCATATATGTTCTCAAGAATGTTCTATATTCCACCAAAATGTTTTCGCCCTCTTGCAACATCTTGGTTCTATCTCCCATGCAGATTGCAACGCCCACCCCAGCTTTACGGATTCTACCACAAGAGTTTAACATTGTCGAAAACTCTCTTGCATCCCGAAGGAAACTTCTCTTATCCTCACCAGATAATGTGTATGTGTATCCAACAAGCTCATCTAGTATATCGCTTGCATTTTTTGTAGAGATGTATTTTGATATGGTCTGAAGTAAAGCTCTTTTTTCATCTTCTGTAAGTTCAGCCGGAACACGCCACCTACTACCATCCTTTAATTTTATTCCTGATGAATTTAAAAGCGAAAGACAGGCATCACGATTCCATGTTAGGCCTTCTATGAAAGGCTGAGAAGTAAATGCAAGTGCATCTGGTAGTGGTCTTGTCTCTCTCCCAACAAGCAAAATATCTAAATCAATTTCAACTTGATTGTTCTTTTTTGCAATAGCTGCAATCTCTAAATTTAGTCCTGTAAAAGATTTCTTTTCGCCTTGATCTTGACGATCACCTAATGCTGCTACAACTGCAATCCATGCCAAATCTGTATTCTCTTTATGAAGAGCTTTTGATACAAGATATGCCATACCTCCGGCAGACACATCCCTCCCGCCATCTACATCGTATTTCCAAGCATTGATAACTTTTTGATTATCAAATTCTTCTTGTGGTATTTGGTGATGATCAACTACTATCCATTCCTCACCTAATGCATTATCGATATCCTTTGCAAATCCTCCACCAAGATCAGTGATTATATGAAATTGTCTTGAATCATTTTTCATTTTTTCAAGAATGTTTTTACTAAATTCATTAACTGTGCGTACAGTACACTTAGCACCTGCCCTGATCAAAGATTTCGTTACAATGCTGCCAGAAGTTATACCATCACAGTCAAGATGAGTAATTACTGAAATATTTTTTCCTGTTTTGATGCAATCGGAAACTCTGTCATGAAAATAAGATAATGCTTGGTCTAACTTTGCCATTATTCGAGTTGAGCAATGACTGCCTTATATTTCCAAGTTTTGGGTATCTTGCCAATTTTCTTGTAATATGAAGATAGTCTGTGGACCTTAGCCTCTAAGAGCTCAAGTGATCTGACGTTTCTTTTGTCTGATCTATGTTCCTTCAAATGTTTTTGCAGACCTAGTGCCTTGGTTACCAAGTTATTCAAGTCTTCAGGCATGTCTGTTTTTACTCCTTTTCCTTCAAGAATAGTTGTAATTGATTTTTTGACAATTTGTCTTGTGATCGGTATTGCATATTGGTCACGTAATTTTATTCCGATCTTACTTGGAGTGAGACCTTCTTTTGCATATTTTACAACAAGTTCTTCGATCTCGGCTGGGCTTTGTTTTACCCACGTTGGTGCACTAGGAGTGATCGGTCTTGTCGAATGTGACTTTCCATGTCTGTGTGAATGAAGTCGTCCCACAAACCGCTTGTTTTTTAACGAAACATAAATGTTACTTGGCTCTTTGCACCCTTGATAATTACATAAAAGTTAAATATCTACGGAATCGAATCACAATAGGTACTCATATGAAAACACCAATAATTATTGGAACGGTACTCCTGGCTCTATTTGTAGTCTCGACATTCGCTCCATTTGCTGCGGCTCAGTACACACCAGGTGGTGGTCTTGGGCTCGAACAGGAATTGGCACTAGCACGAGCTAAAGTACAGGCAGTACAAAATAATCCGCACGCAGGTTCCGGTACTCCATACCTTGATGCAAGTGGTGTAGTAGGTGCAACAATCATCTCAGGTGGAATATTCGGTGGAATCTTCATTGCTTTCGTCGTAAGAGCAAAGCAAGCGGAAAAAGCAAAGAGAGCTCAATAATTCTTCTCTTTTTCTTATTTTATTAATCCTGAACCAATTCTATTTTTGATCCCATGTTTTTCATCTTTACAGAAATGTATATATCGCACCTAAAGTGTTTTCAATTATGATGAGCACGATATTCACTATGCTCGTAGGTATACTGTCAAATTTTGCAGGTCAGATAGGTCCAAACTACGACCCGCTATTTTATGATGTGATGGTCTACATATTTGCAACCATCATGTTCTCAGTATTCCTTCTAGGAGTAATTGCATTCTGGCTCAGAGTGCACGGTCTTGGTGGCGACACAAGGGAAAGATGGGTCGCAGAACTCAACAAGCACTTTGAAAGAGAAGGCATTGGTCTGATCCCAGACAACGGTAAATACTGGTAAACTCCAACTCTTTTTCCTTATTTTTAATTCATCTCTAGATGATATAATTTTGAATAATTTTACTTTGGTCTAATTTTGAATTATTTCATGTATTTGATTCTGAACTATTTTAGAAAGTTTAACTTTGTGGAGGAGTAAAGGTTGGTGCTCCGGCATTCTTTGTAGACAATTCTGCTCTGTAATGAACTCCGTCTTGTACTACTGTGTGAATAAAGTCAGATGATTCTGCACCGTTTACGTATATTTTTGATTTGGTTTCATCCATGTCCCGTAAAGGAAAACCTGACATCCATAGGAATTGGCCTACCTCAAATGGGTATGCCTTTGTCCATGCACCACGAATAGTTCCATCATCTAAGAAAACCATAGATTCTTTCACAATCTGCTGGAATGTCTGTAGCAGTACTAACTGGTTTTATCCATTTTTTACCATCCACTAGAACTTCTAGCGAGGCAGATACATGATATTGGATATCTAATCCATTAAGACATTTGTGGTAAAGAGGATCTTGTGCCTTGACCTGTGAAATGAGTGCAGTACTAATCAAGACAACTGAAATTCCTACAGCTACTGAAATTATGAGAAACCTGATCATTTTTTTACGTTTTGTAGGATCTCCCATTCCAGGCCAGAACATGACTTTGCTGTGCCTTCTGGAGTTATATAGATTAAGATATTTTCAATACGCTGAATTTTAAATTAAAATATATAAAAGAAATTTAGAGTGAGGATTCGCCGCGTTTTTTGGTTCCCACATCTACCGAGTCTTCTACGTTGTAGATGAATATCTTTTCCTTCTCCAGCTTGACCTGTACTTGCATGAGAAGTTATTGTGTCTACTACTTTGTCCACCATGTTGTCCTTTACAACTACGTAGATGAAAGCATTCACATTGTGTGTGGCTTCTACACGTCCACCTCTGCCAGATGAAACCATCTCTCTTGGTCTTTTACCTCTGCCCTTGACATTAAAATACGTAAACCCTCCGATGTCTAGTTCTGCTAGAGCATAGAAGACGGCGTCCAACTTTTCTTCTGGAATTACTGCCTCGATTTTTTTCATGGTTATGATTCATTGCACATATCAAATGCTTTTATTAAAATCATTGCTTAAAATATTCTAAAATAAAGAATATTATCATAAAACAATTGTTTTAGGATAAAATACCTTTTATAGATGAAATCCCACTCTTCAAAAGAATGACAGAATCCAAAGCTCACTACAAAAAAGCAAAAATCGTTGGAAAAGTTCAAGACAAAATTAAGGAAGGAATAGAAAACTACCGTGCGGCATCTGATGCACCACCACGAGTAGATGTTTACGATGTCATTGAGCAAGTCTTTGCAGCAATTAATCCACAAGTCAGCTGACGAAGGGAAGATCACCGTAGATGAGGTAAGCGGATGTTTAAGAAATGCATACCTTGATCGAAAGGATCCGTCTGAAAGCAATCACAAGCAGATGGTGTCAAAGATAATGAAAAAGAGCGCATTTAGCATCATGGAAAAACCACTTGATGGTCAACTTGATGCAGGTTCTAACGTAAAGATTGTCGGTAGAGCTGACAGAGTTGAAGATGAAGTAGTGATGCTCTTTAGAAGTTCAGAAAAATTACCTGAAATGCCATATCCGGCAGATTTCATACATCTGAACTCCTATCTGTTTATGTTTGGCAAACCAGAAGGTGTGATTGTCTACTTTGATAGAGAAGGAAATGAAATGGAATTCAATGTTCCAAAAAGTGAGAAGCTCTTAAACGAAACAAAACGTAGAGCAAAAATTCTCAATACATTGCTGACAAACAATATTGCTCCTGCAATCGAACCGTCTGAAAAATGCATGGAATGTCCTCATAATGAGAAATGTTACTATGCAAATGAAGACAAACAGAAATGGGGATTCTGGGCTCGTGGCAAGTGGCGTGAACTCAAACCAAAACCCTTCCTATAATTACACACTTTTTTCATTTTAATTTTATAAATCTAGTTAAAACTGATTCTAATTATTTGAGAGATTCTGATTCTTCTGGGTTTAGATAAACTCGTGTCTTGTAGGGTTTTTCAGAGTCCTTGTGAAAATAAAAAATCTTGATGCCATGTTCAAAAGGTTTTATTTCTATTTTGTCAGTTGATTGGATGGAACTATCTTCTTGTTTGAGATATTGATATAATTCCTCTTCACTCATCTTCATTATTTCGCCTATTCGCTTTCTAGTTCCCATGTGATCCAGAATAGTCTGAACTTATTTAACATCTTATCTTTTCTTATTGAAAACTTGTTGCCTACAATCTAATTATATACAATACCTACTTCTTGGAATTGAAAGTGACTGATTTAAAAATAGATTGGTTTGAAGATTTTATAGGCCTGGGATACCATGTATTTGATGTACGCCCTACCATCTACCTAATATTTGATAATAAAAAAAAACTTGTCAACGCTTGGAATCAGATTATAAAATATTGGCCAGACGATGAAATTAAAATGAGATTTTTTGAAGGAGATGCCAACTATGAATTTATACTATATTGCCAATCTCGCATATTGCATACAACAAATGTTTTTTTAAAATCACTAAAAATATCGGATCACTATCAACAATTTTTGGAAGAATACAATGGGTCTGCATCATTACAAATTGCAAACTATTCTCCCAAGAACAAAAAATATGAACTTGAGATATTCAAGTTCAAAAAGAAGGTAACTGACATACAATTCCTAAAAAAACAAGACACTGTTGATGATTTCGTTATTTTGCAGGCACGAGAAAGACTGAGACAGGCTGAAGAGAAAAAATAGTTACACCATCTATGGTTTTTTTAGTTTTGATGATATCAAGCCTATCCACAGACTCCAGTCCAAATTTTTAAAAACAAGAGGTTGTCGATAGGGGTAATTTGTTACTGTTTTAGTGATTCCAAAATCATACATTTTTTCCTTTCCTTTTTCTGTAAATATGATTCGCAAGAAATCTACTTTTCTTGTTGTTATACTTATGACATCTTTTATGGAATCTAAAGGCATTATCCAGGATTTTGGATTCTCAGTCAAATCCTCATCAAGATCTGATTCATTATAATTTGCCATCTTTCCGATGCTTGCCCTGTCATCTTCAAAATATCTCTCCTTTTCTTTTGCAGTGATCCATATGTAACGTGGGACAAAAATTACATTTTTGTTTGTAAGAACAAGAATGCCTTCTTTGTTCTTGTGAAAGAAACCTCTTAACCCTAATGCTATTCCCCAAATTTGAGGAAGTGACGCAATGATATATTCTTCCTCTTCAAGATTTTCTCTCATTATTTGTTCAGCAACTTTTGTGAATAAATCAATCTATCTAATTTTGATGATATTACAAAAATGTGGTAAAGGGATTTACTCTAGGCGTGACCTTCATGACCTTCGTATCTAAAGCCATAGGTTCCCCAAGTCTTTCCTTTCTTTGCTAAATTATACCTGTGAGCTCTTTCACCGAAGTAAATTGCTACTGTCATTGCAAGAGTTACTGCAGTTGCAATGAAAATTTCTATTCCTGCTTCAGTCATGCGTGGTTTAGTTTGTAAGTTGTATAATAATTTTATTTAGAATTTTTTCTAATTCTATGATACTAAAATTTTACAAAATATGGATCCAACATAATATAATATCATAAAAAAAACATTTTAGGATAAAATGCCTTTTATAGATGAGAAACATCTCTATCGAAAGATGCTGGAGACAATTTCTAAATCGCCAATGCAGATAGTAACAAAACACAAATGGCCGGTAGTTTTTGTGCTCGCAGGCTTAATAGTCGGGTTATCTGGATTCACGGCAATACAGGATGCACATGCTCAGTTTGGTCCATTAGGAGCTCTTGCAGATCCTAACAAAACTCATGAGATTCACTGTGCTCAGCCGATGACTACTCCAAGCTCGAAATCCGAATCTCGGCCCCCGCCGGGCGCGGGGATGACACTCCTGCGCAGGCAGGGGTCGAAACAAGCTCGCATGCTCCAAATTCGAGATCTCAAACGCGGGCGAGTCCGGCGACAGCATTGGCGTCCTTTGGATTTCGGATTTGTTTCGGATTTCGGGTTCCGGATTTCGGACTTCTCTTCTCCCTTCTACCGCTGCTGCAGATAGTCTTCGATATGGCGGGCCTTCTTCGCCAGAAACGTCGCGTGCTGGGCGGACGCGTCGAGGAAGCGGCGGAGGGTCTTCACGGTCAGCTCGAACTCCTGGGCGAACCGCTTCTGCTCCTGATCCGTCCAGGTTCTCTCCAGCTCTTTGAGGCGGCTTTGCAGGCTGGCCATCAAGGCTTCCAGATCGGAGTTGAAGCGCGTCAAATCTCGGGCAAAATGCCGCAACTCCGCAGGATCAACACTCGCTTTGGCCATAATCACCTCCGCGTTTCGGGACCCACAGCGCCCCGCAAGGAGTTCGAACAGGAGCCAACACTCCGCAGGATCTACTGTTCACTCTTATCATATATTTCCATTATAGCAAATTCGCCCCTTCAGGACCACCTTCTATTGACTATGGGTTCGCCTTACGGGCGTCTGTGGTAAGGTCCCGCCGGGTTTGAAAAACACCTTCTGCCGGAGTCGGTGAGTTCCCATAGCACAACCTAGCCGAAACGCGTGGCAATGACGACGCGCTCAATCGCGCCGGCACAACGAGTGATTCCCGGACAGCGTTGCCGCGGCGGCGGGACAGGTGCCCCATTGGGCGTGGATCTGGGCATCCGAGATCGCGCCTTCCTGGATTGGGCACGGAGGTACCTGACCAAGAACGGCTCCGGATGTTCATCCGCCAGGCGAACGACGAGCGTGCCGACAGCCAGTGTGTTGAGGGCCTGCTTTTGTTGATCGGTCAGATTCATGGTCCCGGCAATCGTCTGGACATCGAGCGAAGCTTCTGGCTCAGTGCGAGCGTGGCGTACGAGTTTGCGAACGCAACCTTGCTCAGGAGCGACGCAGACTGATCCACGAATACGTACCCGAGGCCATACTGGCGGACCATTCGAATGGAGGTCCGCCAACGTAGCGATCGAGTGCTTTACGTTCCCACTCGGTGTAAGGCCTCTTGGACCTCAGCAGTTGGGCATTGTCGCTGCCTCTTCGCCCGATGGCGATGACGCTGCCATCGGCCTCGAACTGAAACGCAGTTTCGTCCCCATCGACCTCCTGGAAGAGAGCGCGGGTCCGCCAGATCAGGCCGTCGTCACTCTCCAACATGGCCGATTCGACCATCGGACCTTCTCCTCTCGGCGCCATCGCGAAGTCCTTCTTGCGCCGGCCGCAAAGATATGCCTTTCCGCCGAAGGTACTGGCCCGCCAGATGTAGTGGCCAAACGTCCCTTCCAGCACGATGGGACTGTGCCACTGGACGCCGTCTTGGGACCAGGCGGCATAGCCCAGGTGCTTGTTCAGGTCGTAGTCTTCGGATTTCGGCGATGTCTCGCCGCAGTACCAGGTGCCGGTGTAGACGAAGAGCGTGTTCTTGAAAACCAGGAAATGCGGGTCGCGGGTGTCTCGCTTGGCAACGCTAAAGCGGTGTACCTGTTTCCACCGGTTCGCGTCGGTGCTGGAAAGGATGATGATCGACGCGGTGGGATGCACCATGTGGCCGTCCGGGCAACTGCGAAACGTCAGGTAGAACTTGTCCTCAAATCGAACCAGGTCCGTGAATGCATTGTGCTCGCCGTTATGAAACACCCGGCGAATGTTGCTGACCCTCACCTGTGGCAACTGCCCGGCCATCGCCGGCATCGCCAGAAGAAGCAACAGCGTCGCACCCGTGACGCCCCATGCTGGGAGGAACTGTCTTCGTTTCATGGCACGATGTCCTCTGCTGTAATCCTGTTCTTGGCTATGGAGCGTCCTTCATCCACGGGCCCAATCCTGAAGGCATGGTACTGCCCCAGGCTCCGACAACGATGAACGCCAAAGGTTAGCCCTTCGCCCGGTCCAGCATTTGACGGACCGCCGCATTGGGGGAAAGGATCTCCCGGGCCGAACGAATGGTCACCGTGGGGATGGCACCGTGCTCCAGATGCATCCGCATACGCAGTTCCTGGTCGGCATTCTGTCCACCCAGGTTGGCGTAGCCGAAAGTCCGGCAGAGACCCTCGAAGAGGAAGGCATTGAGGTCGCAACCACCCGTGCCGCTCCAGACCGTCAATGGACTGATGCCAGCTCTTGAACAGATGGGCCTGCCCGAACGACTGACCCTGCATGGTGATTTCGTTGAGTCCCTCCCCTCCGACCACCAGGCCCTGGCCTAGAGTGGCCACGTGATGGATCAGCTTGCGCATGCCTTCCGTGGGTGTGGCGGCCTCCACAAAGCAGTTGTGCAGGTTGTGAGTGACCAGGGTGACATCAATGAACGTCGTGTCCACGGCCAAATCCCGGGCGGCAGCCAGGATGGCGAGGCCCAGGATCGAGCGCCACATGCTAAGACCGGGATGCACCTTGATCATGACCTTCTTATCGCGATTCGTGAGGCGAGCGGCATTGGATTCGGGTACGCCCAGTCCTCGGCCCTGGTACCAGCTCCAGCCGCGCAGGTCGTGACGCTCGATGCCGCGGTACTGGAAGTCGCGAACGTAGGCGTATGCCGGGTGTGACGGGTCCATGTCGATCGAATTGAAGTGTGGCATCATGTGGAAACCCAGGGCCCGGCCTTTGCCGATAAAGGCCTTGGCCTTGTCGCTTGCCACGTACGTGGGATAGTTCTCATCATAGGGATCGGTGCGCCAGTTGGGGATGTGCAGCAGCACGGTCTTGGGATCCAGTTTTTCCGCCAGCGCATCCAGAACCGCCTCGTCGGTCGGGCACCAGCTTACGGCCAAGCGGACGTCACGGACCCACGGTGCCCGACGCGATTGCTCCGCCTTGAGGTCGTAGGCCTGCCACAACCACTGGCGGTAGCGCTCAGCCGGCTCATGCCAGTCTTTGCCAAAGACGTTGATACGCCAAGTGAGGCCCCCGGCACTGAGATTATTGTCGACGGGGCCGTAGGCCTGGGTGTCAAAGCCCAGCCGCCTGGCGTCCTTTGCCGTACCTACGTACAGGGCTTTGTATCGGTAGCGATTGTCCTGGGTGTGCACCCAGAAACCTCCCTGGTCCGCCTGCAGGATCGCCAGACCAGCCTCCCAGAGCGAACGGCCACTCCCAGTGGCTGTCTTTGATCAGGGAGTCATCCAGCGGCAGCTTGACGCCCTGGAAGAACGGGGCTACCAGCTTCAGATCCGAGCGCAAGCCGGCGAGATTCCAGCGGCAGCCCAGGACACCGCCTGCGCGACGAGTAGGCAGCCGGTTCAACCAAGATATCACCGGTCTGTGGCTCGACGGAGACATTCAGGACACCGTCCGCGTCCCAACTGTGAAAGATGACCTCGGCCCGATGATTGGATAGAGCCTGCGTTTGAGTGGTGCCGAACTTGCTCCCATCCACGGATACCGTCTCGCCCTCGCGGTAGATCAGTTGCAGGGCCGGACAGGACGCGACATCCACCCCACGGATAAACACCTCGCCGGTCTGCTTACTCTTGAGCGAAGTCAGGATGCCCTTTTCCATGACTGCCGTTTGTGTGGGCGTATCTAGGTAGAGGATGCCGTCGCGGACTTGGATCGAGGCCGCTTGGCTTCCGGAGGTCCCGCCTTCCAAAGTCCTGACAGGTGATGGTACAGCCGAGGCTGAAACCACGCGGCTCAGGGCTACACTGCTACCGGCTACTTTCAGGAACTTGCGACGATCCATGGATCACCTCCTTATCATTGGTCATGCACGCTGGCGAATGTAATGGGTCCCTTGTCCATGAGGCTAACATAACCCGTTGTCCGGAGGGCCGCAATGAAGAAGAACGTGGCCGGCTCAGTAGAATCACCGTGTACGGATCTTGTCATGTGCTAACAACGAAGTGCGGCAACGGCTGCGGACCTCGGCAGAATCGACGAGTCTCTTCCCCTTCATCGAGTGATTCGCACGAGTCTTCCTCCCCCGGGCGGCAGGATCAGTTCAATGGCACCCTTCTTCGGAGAGGTCCACTGACCGGTTGCGGTGTCGAGAAGTTCAAGCTCGCTCGGCCCCGTAAGCGATGCGCTTACCTCGGCCGTGTAGTCCAGGTTCACCACGACCACGTGAGTCGGCTTGTCCATGGCCCCGAAGAAGCCGAGCAGAAAGCCTCGCGGCGAGGCGGACGACTGCGAGGAATTGACGCGGAAGGATGCATCTGCCGGCAGCGGCTCGCAACCGGGCTCATGCACGGAGGTGTGATACACGCCCAGGGACCGCAGCGGCTGGAGTTCCCTCGCGATGGCAACGAACTCGCGATTGTAGGACTTCACCGCATGATAGAGAGGTCCGGGCGTCCCGTCGAGGCTCACGAGACTGCCGTAGTGGTTCGGGTGGGCGTACACATAGTAACTGATGCCCTGCGCACCGTAGGCCAGCGTCGAATAGACCAAGTAGCGCAGCTCGTTCGTATTCGGCACACGCATCGCGTCCGGTGCCCAGGTGCAGGCTTGCACGATATTGAGGAAGGGCACACCCGCCTCCTGTGCCGCACGCCGGATCATGGCCAGGTTCAGGAAGTACTGGTCGCCGTCGCCCTTGAGCTTGAACTGATAGTGGTCGTAGCTGATCAGCGAGGGTTTCACCTGCTCGACGTAGTGACGCAGGTGCTCTTTGTAGGCCGTAACCACATCGCCCTTCGTGCCGAGTTGTTCGTTGCTGGCGTAAGTCGGAAACAGGTTGATGTAGGCCAGGTGCGCCGGATCGCGTTCGCGTAGATACGCGACTAACCTACCCAGGGCAGGGAACTGCGATGCGCTGGGTTCGTCGATGAGGTGGTAAGCGTAAAGCGCGGGGTGCTTGCTGACACGGGCGATGAGAGCGTCAAGTTGCTCGCGGCGCTTGGGGTCGTCGAGCGAGGCAGGCGTGAGCAGACCGTCGGTCAGTTGGCCGCGCAGACCGTGACGATGTGCTACGTCGAGTTCCTTTTCGCTGCCACACCAGACGAGGTTGAAGCCACCTTCGACCATCTGCTGTGCGACAGCATCGGTGAGTGACGGGCCGGCCCAGTAGGTGACGATAGGTGTGCCCACCTGCCAGGAGACAGCGGCGGCGGGCTCCGCCTCCGCCACACGCATCCACGGAATGTACAGGAACAAGGAGAGGCAAAGAATGTGCACGAATCTCGTCATGCCTGAGCAGTAAATTAGGATTCTCATTGCATCAGATTCCCAACTGTTATCACTGCACCCCTGTGCTAAGTCGCCTGCTGTGATCCCTGTCGCGGCGATGCGAACGTATCACAGAGCGGCAAACAAAGCAACATGAGCTCCGAGCGCATCTGTCCATGCGTGGGTCGTAGGCAGCCACCCTCGGCCACCGCCCGGTCCCTTCTCCTCCTGCGGTTACGGCGTCACCTTCAATATTCCTTGGAGAGGTATTTCTGCCGACGATTTGCCCACCATGATCTCAAAATCGCCCGGCACGACCCTCCAGTGCATGTCGATGTCGAGCAACTGGAGATCTTCCGGGGTAAGCTTGAAGGTCACGGTCTTCGTTTCCCCGGGCTTCAGCGCCACCCGCTCAAATCCCCGGAGTTGCTTGACGGGGGTTGAAACCGGGGCGTATTTCTCGTGAATGTAGAGCTGGACCGTCTCCACGCCGGCCCGGTCGCCGACGTTCTTCACGTCCAGCGGTCACGCGTGCCTCGCCGCCCGGATGGATCTCCGCCGGTTCCACCCGCAGATTGCTGTACTCAAACCTGGTATAGCTCAGGCCATAACCGAAGGGATAGAGGGGCGTCGCCGGCATATCGACGTAGCCCTCGCCGCATCCTGGCCGCCTTGGACGGGCTTGTAATTGTAATAGACCGGCAATTGGCCGGAGTGCCGGGGGACGCTGATGGCCAGCCGGCCGCGTGGGATTGTAATTCCCGAAGAGGACGTCGGCCACGGCTTCCCCGCCGCGCTCTCCGGGTTCCCAGGCCTCCACGAGGGCGGGCACGTGTTCGGAGGTCCACCGCGTGGAAAGCGGCCGGCCGTTGATCAGCACCACGACGGTGGGCGTTCCCGTCTCGAAGACCGCCTGGATCAGGTCCTCCTGCACTCCGGACAGATCCAGGCTCGCCACGTCGTGGCTTTCCCCATCGGTGCGATCTGGCCGTGCTGGCTCTCGCCGACCACCACGATGGCGACGTCGGCCCCTTTGGCCGCCTGCACGGCTTCGGCAAACCCGCTCTTGTCCGTGCCCGTAATCTCGCAGCCGCGCACCTGGGTGACTTTGGTTTGGGGCGAGACCGCGGCCTTGATTCCCTCGATCACGGTCGTCACGTGCTGCAGGACCTTCTTCGGCGAATAGTCGCCCAGTTGGTTCATCACGTCATCCGCGTTGGGGCCGATCACCGCCACCGATTTCAAATCCTTCTTGAGCGGCAGCAGGTTCTTGTCATTCTTCAGCAACACGATCCCTTCGCGGCCCGCGCGCAGAGCCAGGTCCTGATGCGCTTGCGAGTGCACGACCTGGACGGCGTGGTCCACATCGACATAGGGATTCTCGAAGAGGCCCAGGCGGAACTTCTGCTCCAGAACTCGGCGCAGCGCGCGATCCACCAGCGCCATGGGGACTCGTCCCTCTTCCACGCTCTCGACCAAGGGCCCCATGTAGGCGGGCTCGTAGGTGATATTCAAATCGACTCCGGCCCGCAAGCCCAGCAGTCCCGCTTCCTTTTGGGTGGGAACGATGTGCTCATAGAGCAAGGTCCCGAAGCCGCCGCCCTCGCTCACGACGATTCCTTTGAACCCAATCTCCTGCCGCAAGACATCGTTCATCCACTTCACCGAGGCGTGCGCCGGCACATCCTCGACTTCCGGGTAACCCGCCATCACGCCCAAGCCCCCGGCCTTGGTGATCGCCCCGATCCAGGGCGGCATGAAGTTCTCGCGCAAGGAACGCTCCGAGACCTCGATCGCGCCCCGCTCCAGGCCGCTCGCCGGCTCGCTTTGCGTGGGAAAATCCGTCAGCACCGCGATGACCTTGTCCGGGGCCGAGATGTCGGAACCCTGCGTGGCCCGCACGATGGTCTCGCCGAGGCGCATATAAAGGTAAGGATCTTCGGTGTAGGCCTCCTCGTTTCGGCCCATGCGCGGATCGCGGTCCACTTCCATCACCAGGGTGGAGAGCATGTGGATCCCGACCGCGCGCGCCTCCGCCGCGGCCGCCGCGTAGATCGCCTTGCACCAGATCCAGGTCGAAGGAACTGCCCACGGCCAGGCCCTCCGGGAACACCGTGCCGCCCGGAAACATGGCGCCGTGCGTGCCTTCTTCATCCTCCAGAACCGGGATCTTCAGACGCGTCTGGGTGAGGGCGATTTTCTGCAGCTCGTTGAAGTATTCCGCCTGCTGGCGGGCGCCTTCGCTGGAGAATCTCATCGGCGAGGGTGAAGAATCCGCAGGCCGGACCGATTTCCTGGGTGTACGTTCCCGCCGTGAATTTCCGGCACGCCTCCATCTTCGCGGGAATGTCTCTTCCCAGTTGCTCCACATAGACACAAGGCAAATTGAGCTGCCCGACTTTCTCCTTGAGGGTCATCCGGCTCATGAGGTCATCGATGCGCTCCTCGATCGGCCGTTTCGGATCGAGGTAGATCGGCGTTGGGCCTGCGTCTTGCGCGAGGCTCACCGAAAGGGATGCCAGCGTCACCCCGGCTGCCACGACCAACCCCCAAAGAGTTTTCTGCCCCATCCGTTTTGGGATCATTTGTCTGTTCCCTTCTACCATGTGACGTGTGACGTTTCACAACCCTGTTCTCTGCCCGCCATAGTAGGCCGCACCGCGATCAGACAGTCAAGATGTCTTCGGGCGGCACATCCGGCCCAAACACATGCGCCGCGTCGAGGATGTAGCCGCCGCTCCTCAGCCTTCCCCAAGACGCTGTCGCTCGTCCCGGCTGGCTTTCACTCCCACTCATCCATCAGCAGGTAGTGGCGTTGTACGCGTCGCTGCGATAGTATGGTGACCGACGCGTTCGGTGGCATACCACAACGAAATTGAAGGGGAGTATATCATGATGAAACTGGGCATGCACGTAGACAATTGGCGGCACTTCGACGTTTCCTATCAAGTCCCGTGCCAGTTTGCCAGGGATCACGGCCTGGAGTACGTGGAGTTTGGCACCATTGACGGGGACTACTTCATCCAGGCCCTGGGGTACAGTCCGCACATCCCGCTGCATTCGGACCCCCTGCAGTTGAAGCGATACCTTGACTCGCTCGGCTGCAGATGTCGCAGCTCGATGCGGCGTATCCGATGTCCTCTCCCGAAGGGCAATACCGCGGCATCGGCTACACCACTCGCGCGATCCAGTTCGCCAAAGCCGTCGGCTGCCCCTGCGTGGACACCACCGATGGCGCGCGCAAGCCCGCCGGATACACCGACGAGGAGGTCATGGCCCTCATGAAGCAGTACTACCGGGTCGTGCTGGAATGGGCCGAGAGGTACGAGATTATCATCAACGTCGAGCCGCATGGACCCTACACGACCAACCCGGACACGATGGAACGAATCCTCAGCTTCTTCGATTCGCCCTACCTCAGACTGAATCTCGACACAGGCAACACGTTCATCGCCGGGCAGGACCCTGTCAAGTTCCTCCAGCGGTTTCGGCACAAGCTGTCCCATTGCCACATCAAGGACGTTAGCGAGGCCCTGGCGCGGGCGGCGCGCGGCCAGGAGACGGGCATCGCCTCGTCCGTCGTGGCCATCGGCGAGGGCGTGAACGCCGAGAACATCGCGGGCTGCATCGAGCTGCTGAAGAAGACCCAATGGGATGGCGTCCTGTCCATCGAGTCCGAGGCCGCCCCCGGCAAGATCGAGCAGAGCATCGAGTGGCTGCGAAAAGAGATTGCTCGTTAGTTCGAAATGAACTCATTGGGGAAATGCCAGATGAACCGACGAGACTTTCTCGGATGGACCGCATTGGGGACCGCACAGACCGTGGCGGCGGGCGGAGTCCCGGCGGATTCGTCCCAGCACACGCGCCCTGCCCCAACCGCTTTTCACCTGCGGCACTTTGAATGGGAGGAGGCGACCCTGGCGGACCTTCAGGCCGCCCTGGCCACGGGCCGCCAGACGGCCCTGTCCCTGACCCAGGCTTATCTGCGGCGGATCGAGAACCTCGATCGGCGCGGTCCTGTACTGCGATCTGTACTCGAAGTCAATCCTGATGCTCGGGCGATTGCCAGGGACCTCGACGGCCAGCGCAAGGCCAAGGGACCGCACGGCCCGCTCCACGGTATTCCCGTGTTGCTCAAGGACAACATTGGCACTCACGACCGCATGACCACCACGGCTGGATCCCTGGCCCTCACCGGCTCGATTCCGGCGCGGGATTCTTTCGTGGCCCAGAGGCTGCGCGAGGCCGGGGCCGTGATTCTCGGCAAGACCAACCTGAGCGAATGGGCCAACTTCCGAGGCCATCGCTCGTCCAGCGGATGGAGTGCTCGCGGTGGCCAGACCAACAATCCCTATGCCCTGGATCGCAATCCCTCTGGCTCCAGCTCGGGTTCGGCGGTGGCCGTGGCCGCCAACCTGTGCCCCGTGGCTGTGGGCACGGAGACAGATGGATCGATTCTCTCGCCCTCGGCCCTGTGCGGGATCGTAGGGATCAAGCCTACGGTCGGCCTGATCAGTCGCAGTGGCATCATCCCCATTGCACACAGCCAGGACACGGCCGGGCCCATGGCCCGCACGGTAAGAGACGCGGCCGTGCTGCTCGGGGCCATGACCGGCGTTGATCCGGCCGACCCCAGCACGGGGTCCAGCCGTGACAAGGCCTACGCGGACTACACGCCGTTCCTTGATCCCGACGGCCTACGAGGCGCCCGCATTGGCGTAGCCAGGCGGTTTTTCCACTCCGATTCCCCGGCAGCCAAGGTGCTGGAGGCATCACTCGCAAGAGATGAAACGACAGGGCGCCACGCTCGTGGACCCGGCGGACGACCCTCCCCTGGGGCAGCTCGACGAAGCCGGAATGACGGTGCTGTTATACGAGTTCAAGGCCGACCTGAATTCGTACCTGGCCGCGCTGGGGCCGGGGGCTCCGGTGCGCTCACTTGAGGAGATCATTGGGTTCAACGAGCGAAACAAGGACAAGGAGATGCCATTCTTCGGCCAGGAGCTCTTCATCCGGGCGCAGGAGAAGGGACCACTAACCGACAAAGCCTACCTCGACGCCCTGAGCGCCTGTCGCCGTCTGTCACGGCAGGACGGTCTGGACGCCCTCATGGATCGACATCAGCTCGATGCGGTTGTCGCGCCTGCGGGTGGACCTGCGGGCAAGACCGACCCGGTGTACGGAGACCGTGACGCGGGCGGAAGCTCATCTCCCGCCGCGGTGGCGGGGTATCCCAGCATCACGGTCCCGGCCGGATTTGTGTTCGGCCTGCCGGTCGGCATCTCGTTCTTCGGGCGGGCCTACAGCGAACCGACCCTGCTCAAGCTGGCCTATGCCTTTGAGCAGGCGACCCACGTCCGCCGGCCTCCGACGTTTGCACCCAGCATAGGTTAGCCTTGTGGCATCATGCAAGTTTGGGAGAGTAGTCCATTCAACTTCTGGCAAGAAGGGAGGTACAGACCGTGACAATTCGAGTCTCCAGTGCAGCCTTCCCAGAAGGCGGCATGACACCCGCAGAGCACACCTGCGATGGCCAGGACATCTCGCCGCCCCTGCACTGGGAGCCCGTCCCAAGCGGTGATTAGCCAATCGAGTCTCCGGGCTTGGGCATGGCTCCCTTCGAACCGTCGCTTGTGCCGGGCGACTGTCACTCGTACGCATCGAGATCGGAGTAACCTGTCAGTCCTCGACGGTGATATTCTTCCAGACTACCCTTGTTCGCCCTGCCACATCCACGGTGGCGGCCCGCAGATGGTATTGTCCTGGTCGCCCGATCTGGAATTCGATCTCCACTCGGGTTTGCCTGCCTTCCTCTCGGATCCGAGGTTCCCGATTCTCCCCGAGTAGAAAACGATAGTCCGCCTCTCCCGGTCCATACAACTCCCAAAGCACTTTCACATTCCGGTAAATGCCTTTGGAATTGGCTCCCAACGTATAATAGACTGGCGTAGAACCCTCGACCAGAAAGGCACGGGCCGCGACCCCCAAAGGTGCTTTGCCCATCTCGGTCGACAGCTCAATCGCGAGTTGGGGCGGGTCACCTGCCGGCCGGTCGAGGGTCCGGGGACCATCCTGCAGAGCGATCTTCCCGTCCGCCCTTTCCTCCACCTTTCCATCTTCCCTGACGCGGACGATCTCGCGGTATCCCACCGGCGGGTGTCCTTCCATATCCCAGAAGAGGTCGTAGGCAACGCCCAACCGAATACAACGCTCGATTTCGGTAAAGAAGTTGCCCATCACCGTGCGGTACTTGACCCCTCGGCGGTTCACACGCTCCAAGTTCAGTTCGCCGAGCCCCACAGATTGCCTCGGCCCATGTGAACGTGACCGAGGTTGTAGCCGGGAGGCAAGAGAATGGCGACTTCGGCGGCCTGCTTCGCGCAGGCAGGTCCCGATACGGATGGGCTTGGACGTGGGCCCGCAGATGCCTCGTCAAGGCCAGACACTCGCTATAGGGAACGCAGGCCAGCCGGGCCGAATCCCAAAAGAAGAAGTCCTGCGCTCCAAGATCATAGGCGTGTGTCAGGAACCAGGAAGCATCCGCACGATCGACTGGGCCGTAGATACTCGTTCCCCATTCTTTGTCCGTGAGGCGGGCCGCACCACGGAGAAACCCGTAAATGATGCCGATCAGGTTCTTGGGATCATCCACGGGGATCTGGCAGCCGTAGGCCATGTTCATCTCGGGAAGCGTCCTCCTCGTTCCGAAGCGGCCCGGGGGCTCGAAAACCATCGCCGCCGGCGGTCCCTGGACGGATTCGCCAAGCTGATACAGTGCCGTACCTACCATGGTTTCCCACGTATAGAGGTTCTCTTGCAGGAACTCCATGCGGCCTATGTCCACATCCGGTCTCGCCGTCAAACCACGCAGCAAAGCCGTGGGGGCATCTCGTGGTCCTTGGCCTCGTGGAAGTACTTCTGGAATTCCTCCAGGACCCGCTGCGGCGTAATGGTCTGGCGAAACTCCAGGTCCTGCCTCAGACGCGGTTGAATCACGTGATCCCTCGTACCAACCGCCGGTTCATCGAGGAACAGGACCGGGCCCAGGTAATTGCTGCGATAAAGACATTCCGGATAGTTGACATCCGCCGGACCGATCCCCCAATAGAACACCTCCCGGCGGTCGATCCACTCGGCCTGTTCCTTGTCGACGCAGAGACAGTTCATGCCTGCTTGGATCATCTCGTCGTAGTCACGTGGGGTGAGCCGAACCGGCTCATAGTCGGAGCCATCGTAACGCCTGGTTTCCTCTCTCTGCCTGGTATTGTGGGGAACCCCGATGAGCACATCCGGAAGGAGTTCGAGAACGTTGGCCTGCACCGCTCCCGTAACGCTGTTTCCGTCTTCGAGCCTTTCCCGCCGATAGACATGTCCCAGGTAGCACACTTTCTCAGCCAAAAGACCGTCGGAGGAGCCACTCTCTGTGGCATGTGGGAAAAGGTCGTTCCACGCCAGGGAGGGGAGGACCGCTGCGCGGAGAATCGGTGACGGAACTCGAGGGCGGGCATGTCTCCCTCCTGCACGATGTACCGTGCCGTCGTCTTCCGGGCGGTCCGGACACTGGCCGGTTCATCTTTTTTTGAGCGGCGCTTCAAAATGCTGGTGCTTGGCTCATTCGTCACACCGGTAGCGCTTGTTCTGCTGGCGGTGTCCGCGCTTTTTCCAACGGCCATTGTTCCACTGAATCCGGCACTCAAGAGCAAATGGCTCGTTATTCATACGGTTGTCGCATTTCTTGGCTATGCCAGCTTTGCTGTGGCTTTCGGTGCGGCAATCATCTATCTGATGCAGGAGCGATTTCTTAAAAAGAGGAAAACTCAGCGGACTGTTTCAGCGCCTTCCCTCACTCGATACTCTAGACGAAATCAACTATCGCTGTCTGACCTTCGGTTTTCCGCTGCTGACGGTTGCCATAATATCCGGCGCGATCTGGGCAGCAGACTAGCCTGGGGAACGTACTGGAGTTGGGATCCGAAAGAGACCTGGTCGCTTATTACCTGGTTTGTTTATGCCGCACTGCTTCACGGCAGACTCACCACCGGTTGGCGAGGGCAAGAAAGCGGCCATTCTGGCTATCATCGGTTTTTTTGTGATGCTGTTTACTTTCCTTGGGGTGAATCTGTTGATGCCGGGACTTCACAGCTACAAATAAAGGCGACTGAGGCATGACATGAACATTGTTGTTGTCGGACTTTCACATAAAACCGCCAAGTAGAAATCAGGGAAAAACTGGCATTCTCCCCGACCCAAATGGAGAAACCTCTCGCACGCTTCTTGGCGATTGACGGCATTACCGAAGGGGTTATCGTCTCCACCTGCAACCGTGTCGAGATCTATATTACCACCCGTGACATCGCCGGTGGCATTGCCCGGGTAAAGCGCTTCCTCGCCGACTATCACAACTTTCCGCTTGATACGCTTGAGCAGCATCGTCTATTCACTGCACGGCGAAGATGCTATCCGCCATGTTTTCAGGGTCGCCTCAAGTCTGGACTCAATGGTTGTCGGCGAGCCGCAGATTCTCGGCCAGATAAAAACCTCCTACGGTTATGCCGCCGAGTACCGGTCATCCGGCATTATCCTGAACCGCTTTCTCCACAAGGCATTTTCTGTTGCCAAGCGCGTCCGGACAGAGACAAAAATCGCCTCTTCTGCTGTTTCCGTCGCCTTTGCTGCGGTTGAACTCGCCAAGAAAATCTTCAACGACCTTTCCGACAAGACCGTCATGCTGATCGGCGCCGGCGAGATGTGCGAACTCGCGGCAAAGCACTTCCTCAACAGCGGCGTCCGGGGATCGATGGTAACCAACCGCACCTTTGAACGGGCAGAGAAGCTTGCCGACGAGTTTGACGGCAAGGCGGTCACGCTTTGACGATCTTTTCGATCAGCTTCACAAAGCAGACATTATCCTCTCCTCCACCGGCGCGCCCCATACGATCATCGGTGCAGGCGATCTTGACGAAGTCATGCGCCGCCGCAGACAGAAACCGATGTTCTTTATCGATATCGCTATCCCGCGGGATATTGACCCGGCGGTAAATGATGTCGAAAACGTCTATCTTTTCACGGTTGATGATCTTCAGGAGGTCGTTCACTCCAACCTCAACAGCGTAAAGAAGAGGCCAACAAAGCTGAAAATATCGTCAACGAAGAGATCGGCCAGTTTTTCAAATGGCTCTCATCCCTGGAAGTAACACCGACTATTGTGGCCCTCCGCAACAAATTTGACGAGATTCGCCGGGCGGAACTCGAAAAGACCCTCGCCGGCTGGAAGGATATCCCGCCGGACGGCCAGAAAAAACTGGAAGCGCTGACCAATGCCATCATGAACAAACTGCTCCATCCGCCGACCGCTCTAATCAAGCAGGCCGGTCAGGGGGGCCGGACAGATCTCTATGTCGACGCACTGCGAGCAATTGTTTGAACTGGAGACTGGGAGGCGGGCAGGACGAAGAGCTGGGGGAGCTGGAAGAATAACAAAACGGGCTCTGGGCACTGGGCTCTGGGCTTTGGGTGAATAAGCCCTGGAGCCTCGGTGCGTGCTGCATGATTCGATGATCAGGGAGTCAATAATGGCGATCAAGCAAATGAAAATAGGCACCCGGGCCAGCCAGCTGGGGCTCTGGCAGGCAAACTGGGTGAAGTCGGGGCTTGAAAAAAAGCTACCCGAAATGGAAGTGACCCTTACAAAGATCAAAACCATCGGCGACAAGATTCTTGATGTCCCTCTGGCGCAGGTCAGGACGGTAACCCTTGGCAATGAGCAGCCAGACGAGAGCGCCGAATATGGCCGCGATGAGGACCGCGCCGCCTAGTCCGAGCGACCGGCTTGTCGCGCGGATCACTACAACCCAGCCCGAGCAGGAGCAGAGCCACAAGGACCTTCACCGGTCCGATCGCCGGCCTGCCCGAGAAAAAAGGCGCGATGGCCCAGTGATCGACCGGCCCCACGGGTTCCAGGTCCCCGTAGACCAGAACGAAGGGAAGCACGATTCGAGCGCCGTCAGGCCGAGGGTTGAAGCGTTAACTTGGTCCATAGGGCACCAGTGAATTCTCCCTGTATATCCTCGACAACCTTAAAGCTTGCGAGTGCAGCCAACATTGTTAAGCCTTTTTGATTCGTATATTCTCCTTGCGCACTAGGGAAGGAGACCAATTGGATGGACGGCACCGTCCCTCCCGCCATCAGTGCTATGTCTTC
>CAVRLU010000044.1:0-7029 GCA_963722115.1 uncultured Nitrososphaerota archaeon | reverse complement strand
GAATTTCCTTCTCTACCAATTCTTTCTATTGCAAACAGGTATGTTAAAACATCATATCCAAGACCTCCATATTTTTTAGATATAGGACATCCGAGCATTCCTATTTCTCCAAATTCAGGAATTACCCTGTCATTTGATTTTTCGTCAAGATAACATCTTGTTTCATGATCTCTAATTGATTTACAAACTCTATCTATTTTATCAAGAAAAATTTTTTGCTCTTCTGATACTTCAAAATTCATCTTGGAAATATTTGAGTATGACATCTATCTATCCAGTTATCTCCAACAATATTATTTCGTTTGAGTTTCTATACTTTTACTATCTGAATCTCTCGTACATTATGTTTTGAAAGATCCTCATGTAAAGCAGCGTGGGATTCATCAGTAAAAGTCAAATTGCATCTATAACACTTCCACGCTTTAGTACTCATAGAAATCTTACGTGAATTTAATTAATAAGTATATTGGATTATTATTCCATTTTTTAGTATAACAAGGATCTAGGATTCAATTACTTGAAATATTTTTCATATTCTACAACATTTCTTGAATTTTTTCTAGATATTATCTAGAAAGACATTTCCATAACTTCAATTTATAAAAATGGAATTAATTCTAATGACCAAATTGAAATTAGAAAGATTAAGAGAATATGTAAAAAAGAGGCTAGAAAATGATGCCGCACATGATTATGAGCATGTTATGAGAGTATTCAAGAATGCAACCATGATTGCAAGAAAAGAAAAAGCAGACATCAAGATGATTACTGCGGCCGTATTATTACATGATATAGTCTCTTACCCAAAATCGGATCCTCGATCTAGAAATTCTTCGCTGGAGAGTGCAGAAGAATCAAAAAAGATTTTAAAAAAATATGATTTCAGCCAGCATGAAATTAAAATCATTGCTGATGCTATCAGAGATCATAGTTTTTCAAGAGGAGCTGTTCCTCAAACCTTAGAAGGTAAAATATTACAAGATGCAGATAGATTAGATGCATTAGGATCAATAGGCATAGCAAGAACATTTGCAGTAGGTGGTGCTGAGAATAGGCCATTTTACAATAAAGAGGATCCATTTTGTAAGAAACGTTCTCCAGATGACAAGAGTTGGACATTAGATCACTTTTACAAGAAACTTTTGCTTTTAGAAAAATCAATGAACACAAAAACCGGAAAAATAATGGCAAGAAAAAGAATTAAAATAATGAAGAGTTTTCTTGATCAATTAAAAAAAGAAATCTAGCCATAGTCTATGTATCTTTTGTATCTTTTTTCAATTTCGGGATTGTTACCAGTTAGAATTCTTCTAATTTCATCTTCATGTTTTTCTTTGATATAGGCAATGATTTCTTTGAAATTTTCTTCTTGTGGAAATGCATTTGTGAGTGGAGATAGCATCTTAAAATATTCAGCTACTTTTTCTCTGAATTCTTCTTTTGTAGGTCTACTCCTTCTATTCATCCTAAACCAAATTGATGCCCAGCTTGCACCAACTACATGTGGTAGCAGATCATATGCACGAGTTATCTCAAATGACTGGTCTTCTCTCATCTCTGATTGAGTGCTTTTGCTGCATCCTTTGAGAAATATGTTACTATCATATCTGCACCAGCACGTTTGATTGCCGTAAGAATTTCAAGTGTAACCTCTGTTTCATCAATATATCCTGCCATAGCGGCTGCCTTGACTAGGGCATATTCTCCTGAGACGCTGTATGCTGCTATCGGTACATTGAATTTTTGCCTAGTCATAGAAATCAAGTCAAGATAGGCAAGTGCTGGTTTTATCATAACAATATCTACTCCCTCTTGTATGTCAGTTTCAACTTCACGCATGGCTTCTTTTGGGTTAGTATATGGCAACTGGTAGGTCTTTCTATCTCCAAACTGTGGAGCAGAATGTGCCATATCTTTGAAAGGAGAATATAATGAAGAGCGATGTTTTGCAGAGTGAGACATTATTGCAACATCATGAAAACCAGCATCATCAAGACCCTGTCTTATTGCTTTTACCTGTCCGTCCATCATAGCAGAAGGTGACACAACATCCACTCCAGCTTGAGCTTGACTTACTGCAATTTTTGCTAATGTTTCAAGACTAGAGTCATTATCTATCTTATCTCCTTTAACGAGTCCACAATGACCAGAACTAGTATACTGACAAAGACAGACATCTGCCATGATTGCAATATTATTTCCAAGATTCTTTCTAATTTCAGAAATTGTTTTTTGTACAATTCCATTCTGAACAAAAGCTGATGTACCGTGATCATCTTTCTGTGTAGGTATTCCAAATACCATTACTGCCGGAATTTTCAATTCTGCAATCGAATTTACTTCGCCAGTTACATCAGATAATGCAAGTCTCTCCATACCCGGCATGGAACTTCCAGGGATTTTTGATTTCAGATCCTCTTGGACAAAAATTGGACATATGAGATCCTTTGGAGAAAGTCTCACTTCTTCTAAAAGTTCCCTAATTTTACCAGTTTTCCTTAGACGCCTAAGTCTTAAATTAGGAAAAGACATTATACAAAATACCTTTTTTTAGCAATATAATTTGTTACTCTTTTGTCTTATAATCAAAGAGTTTTGTGACAGTTTTTAGAATTTCAGAATCACCTTGTTCTGAGGCCTTTCTTAGATTATTCATAGGAATTGACATGATATCTTCAACTATTGCTTGAGTAAGTTGGTCAATAATTCGTATTTTTTGTTCATCTTTTTCGCCTAGCATCTGAAGGGCCTTCTTTAGTTCTTTGACTCGCGCTTGGTCTATCTCCTTGAATACATTAGTGACAATTGGTTCTACCTCAAGTCTCTTCATTGCTGCTTCTACTACAGGAAGCTCTTCATTAATAATTTGTTCTGCTGAAGACACAACTCCCATCCTAGTCTGCATATTTTTGTCTACCATCTGTGCAATCTGGTCCATGTTCATAACCTTGATTTTATCAATAGTTCCAACTTTATCATCCACAGTTCTCGGATTAGAAAAATCCATTATGAGCATACCATCCTTGCGAGACTCCATTGCTTCCTTTACCCTATCATATGTAACAAGAAAATACGGTGCAACAGTAGCTACAAACAGTACATCGATTGATTTGAAATTAGATGTAGCTTCATCAAATGGCATAGGTATTCCACCTGCAGTATCAGCAAAAGCCTTTGAGCGCTCAAATGTTCTACTAGTAACAAGAAAATCAATTTCTCGTTTTTTGAGGGATTTTGCAACCAAACTTGCTGCTTCTCCAGTTCCAATTAGCAAGATATGCTTTGATTTTAGATCATCAACATTTTCTTCTGCAAGATTTACGGCCATAGAACCAACAGAGATACTACCCTTGCCAATTCCAGTTGCCTGCCGTACACGAGAGCCAATTCTAATTGCCTTGTCAAACAAAGTATTGAGATTATCCCCAGAAGCCTTGAGTCCACGGGCAGTACTGATAGAGTCTTTTACTTGACCAAGTATCTGTTCCTCTCCTATAACAAGGGAATCAAGTCCCGAGGTGAGTTTGAGTAAATGAGCATATGCATCAGTTCCTTTGCTTATCTCAAGATTATCCTTAAATGCATTTTCTTCCAGCCCTGCAACAGATGCCCATGTCTTTTTTATTTTTTCAAGATCAGTAGTACTAGTACAACCAAAAAGTTCAACCCTATTGCAAGTTTGTAATATAACACATTCTTGTAATCCAGAATGTTTCAAAAATGACTCGTAGGCAGAATCAACATCTCGAAAAGTGAATCTCTCAAGCATATGAATAGGAGACCTTCTAAAAGTAACTCTAGCGTTGATTACATCACTTGTCAGATTAGATCACCTAGCATTTCCATAACCCGCTTCTGTGCTTTTTTTAGATTTCCGTCTTGTATTAATTGTTTAACATGATTGTCATTCATAACACCGTATAGAAACTTCCTTCTTTCAGGAAAGGTGGAGATCTTGGCTTTGGCGGCTTTTCTGGCAAAATCCTGTAGTCTTATATGGTAAATGTCTTCTTTTTTAATTAATTTTTTAAAGACTTGCTCTGCCTGTATCTTTAATTTCCTTGCCATGGCAGGACTTCGACCTCCTGTGGATATCGAGATTTGTACAGTATCTTCAATGTTAATTACAGATCCAAATGCAAAATCACTTACTTCTGGATCATCAGAAGCATATGCATAACAATGCATCATATTTGCTTGTTCTACAATTTTACGATTAAGTTCTTTATCGTTCGTTGTAGCTAATACCATAAACGGTTTGTATTTTTTTAGGAAATTTGCATTAACAAGTTTTATTTGTTTAAAAGATATTTTCTTTTGCTTGACATAGTTTTGAATTTGCCTGTTAGTTGAATCGCTGATAAGAAGAATTTTACAGTCTTGTGTTAAAAGAGTATTTACTTTTTTTAGGCCTTCATTTCCTCCACCCACTATAATTACCAAATCTCCCCTAAGATTCAGATCAACTATCAATCAATCACGCTGACTTTGGATGATATTTATAGATTCTATGAGAACATAGGTAACGTTTTTAATTGTAAGACCAGATTTTGCATTTATCATGGATAGTCTGGACAAAGAAATTCTAAATGAGATCCAGTGGACTTTTCCTTTAATACCAAAACCATATTCAGAGATGGCAAAGAAATTCGGATTGTCAGATCAAGATATGATGCAGAGACTTCGTGTCCTCAAAGATGCAGGAATAATCAGACAGATTAGTGCGATATTTGATACAAGAAAGTTAGGATACAAGAGTGCATTGGTTGCAATGGCAATCGAGCCAGAAAAATTAGACCATGTCGCAAATCAAGTTAACAGACATCCAGGAGTATCTCATAATTATGAGAGAAATCACGAATACAATCTTTGGTTTACCTTAGCAGTTCCTCCAGGATCTGATTTAAAAACAGAGATAGACAAATTCTCCAAGTTACCTGGAATTAAAAAAACACGATTACTTCCTACAATAAAACTATTCAAGATTGGAGTAAAGCTTGAGATGGTAGATGAAAAGAAATCAGATGTCAAACCATCTGAAGAGAAGAAAAAAATTACAGAAACAAAATTTATTGCAACTGAAGAAGAAAAGAACTACATACGTGAGTTACAAAAAGATCTAGAGATAGTTGAAAGACCATTTTTAAAATCTGCTCAAAAACTTGGAATAACTGAAGAGCAACTTCTTGAAAAGGTAAAACAATATGAGGAAATAGGAGTTATGCGAAGATTTGCAGCCATTTTACGACATAGAGAAGTAGGCTTTACTGCAAACGGCATGATTGTATGGAAAGTTCCAGACGAAAGAATTGAGGAAGTTGGTGAAAAACTTGGTGCCTTTCCGCAGATAAGTCATTGTTATCAAAGACCAGTATATCCAGACTGGCCATACAGTGTATTTTCCATGGTACATTGCAAATCAATTGCAGATGCAGAAGATATGGCAAAACAAATTCAGAAACAGGTAGAGGTTAATGATTACAAGATTCTTTTTAGTTCAAGAGAGTTCAAGAAAACAAGAGTAGAATACTTTGTAGAACATGAATTCAACATAGAAGATCCGATTACAGTATAATATATCTAAAAAATAAATTTCTACGATATCTCAATTATAGTTTCAGGCGCAGAATTCAATGAGACTTTAATAGAATTAATCTTACTTTGGTACATAAAGAATTTTTTTCCAGAGGAATTTGTATCCCCTGAAACACGGACAAGTCCAGAGTTATGTAGTCTACGAACCCATCTATACACCTGAGTTAGAGGTATTCCAGACTTTGTGCTAATCTCCCAGGCAGATTTTGGTGTATCAGTAGTAGCTCGAAGTATTTGCATGGCTTGGTCATTAGATATAATCTTTAAAATATCGTCAACACTTTTACCTTCAAGAATTCTACCTTGTTGTAGTATCTGCACACATATCTCAGCAGACTACAAAAATATAACATCGTTGATTAGATTGCACTCAGTTGCAAACATTTGCAATCATTCATTCAGTAAATTTGAATGACATCATGCCAACATTATAGTCAAAATCAACTTTTTTCTCCAAAACTTCTCTGAAGATTAATTCAAGTACGGTTGTATGATATAATGACCAATTCTCACCAAGATCGTGCTTGATGATAAACGTATGAACATTATTTTTTATGTTATGGTTTATTTCAATTGAAGATGCACGCATTCTTGCTTCAAACCAAGAGATGAATGAATCAAGGTTGATGTCTCCTTGCATGAACAATGCAGTATCTCTAACTACGTTTTTACCAATACGATTAGCCATATCTACCACTTGATCTTTAGTCATCTTTCCAAAGAGTTCAACGATGATCGGTTTTGCAATTGGAACCATACCCACCTTTGCTTCATACATGTCCCACTCGACGTACCTTTTGAAGATATGATTGACAAACGTATTGAGGCTGGTTTCCCTATGTTCTGACTCGGAACGGAGTTTACTTAGAACATCTTCATCAATTCTAAATGTCATAGTCGATGTCTTCTTTGCACTTAGAACCATACTTTGATTTGTTTTCTTTGAATATAATTTGTTTTATTTCTCTAGAATTTTAGAACCAATGCCTATGCAGTTTGAGCTGATGCTTTCAACTCGTAAGAAGGCCATTGATTGAATAGTCCAATCACCTCATTCTTGTCATCATCACTTAGATATTTTCCATCAGACATGGCAGAGAACATCTCAATCTCTTCCTCACTTACCACAGTAGGAAGCACTGATGAGACAGGTTTTTGAGAGAGAATGAATTTAATTGCAAGTTCGGTAATGTTTAATCCATTTCTTTTTGCGATTGGCATCAACTGATCTACTTTCTTTAGAGCCTCTTTTACCCAGTCTCCAGTTCGTACTGAACGATGGTCCTTTTCACTAATTTTTGTATCTGCATTTACTTTTCCTGTCAATATTCCAGAAGCATCAGGTACTCGAACTAGAATTCCTACATTATGTTTTTCTGCTTCTGCAATCAGAATGTTTCCAGGGTTTTGTTCAAGTATATTATAGACAGTCTG
>CAVRLU010000043.1:0-32135 GCA_963722115.1 uncultured Nitrososphaerota archaeon | reverse complement strand
AAGGAGGACCACCATCAGGCCGAGCCCGGCCAGCGCGAAGGCGCCGAGCTCGCGCGTGAACGCCTGGAGGGTCTCGTTGAACGCGGCCATGAGGTCGGGGAGCCGCCCGCCCGCGAAGCCCGGGGCCGACGGGGCCTGCGCGTGGTCGACCAGGGAGCTCTGTGGCGGGGAGTAGGGGTTGTAGTCTGCGCTCATGTGACGATGCTCCGAGCGCAGATTCTACTCCTATTGCTCCTCCGAGTTTGTAAGCGGCTGTAAGTGGCCCGCCCGACCTCCGCGTCGAACCGTTTCGAAGACCGGCGCGACCCGCTCGCGCCCGGTCGCGATGTGACCTGAAAGGAGGTCGGAGATGACTCGACGACGGACCGAGCTCGTGGCCGCGGCGTTCCTTTGCCTCATGGCGGTGCCCGGCGTCTCGTATGGGCAGGAGGCGCCGAGCCAGGGCGCGGGCGGCGCCGGACCTGTCGCGACGCAGGCGCCCGGGGTGGTGCTCGGCCCGGCCACGGTCGTCCCGCGACGCGTTGTGCAGCCGATCCTGGCATGCGTCTCGGCCTGGAGGCCGGTGGCTTCGAGACGACGCCGGCCTGGGTCGGCCTCGACGTCGGCGTCATGCTCTGGGATCGGCTGGGGATCGCGTTGCGGCTCGGCACTACCGTCGATGGCGACACCTACCTCGACCTCCCGGCCGGCGCGGGGCACGGCGCCGGCGTCGTGAGCGCCTCGAGCAGCACGCTGTCACTCGCGCTTGAGTCAGCATGCGGTGCCGCTGCTTCGCGGGCGCGTCCCGATCTCCCTTCAGCTCGCGGCCGGGCTCGTCTACGCAGCGAACATCGTCACGCCGAGCGGCCTCGCGGTCTACGCTGCCCAGCCGGGGTGCGAGGTCCTGAGCGCGACGTGCCCCGTCGTCGTGGGCCCGACCCCTGACCGCTCTGTCACGCACGGCATCGGCGCCGCGTTCGGTGTCGACCTCCGGGTCAGCTATTTCGTGTTCGGCTACCGGTTCACCCCGTCCGCGCTGGCCCACGACCTGCCGAGCACCCACCAGTTCACGGTGGGGTTCACCTACTGAGCGGCATAAGAGTGGCGAGAGTGTTATGTTCTGCGAATCGGCGAAGGCCTTGAGGTCAGCAACGGTTTCCGGTTCGATACGCATATGCATAACGCCGAAAGTATTGCTGAGAAATATCCAAAGCTTTTAGATTTAAAATCCAATGAACAAAATCCAATAATTTGTTATGAAAGTGTTATGAAATATACTAATCAATAGAATAAAAGATCGGAACATCCTAAAACTAGAAAGTCAATGGAAAATCCACGCGTGTTTTTAACTTGTACGCTCATTCCCGCCAGGGATAAAAAACTGAGAACTTAATTATTCATATAGTATAATTCCAAATACAGAATATGAGACTAAACGACAAAGTGGCCATAGTTACTGGTGCCTCAAGTGACATAGGGTTAGAAATTTCCAAGAAATTGGTCCAAGAAGGAGCCAATGTAGTCATGTTAGGAAGAGACATAGCCAAGCTAGAAAAGGCAAGAGCCACAATCAAAGACTATGCTTCAAAAACAGTTGCAATCCCATGCGATATTACAAATGAATCGCAGGTCATTCAAACAGTCAATCAGATAACTGACCATTATGGAAAAATCGATATTTTGGTCAACAACGCAGGAGCAATTAGCGATCCAATACATTTTCATGAGATGGCAGATGAAGATTGGAGTTCTCTAGTCAACACCAACTTGTTTGGAACATTCAGGATAACAAAATCAGTCATAGTAAAGATGCTTGAAAATAAAAACGGAGGATCCATAATCAACATTGGTTCAATTTCAGCAGAAAGGGCAATACCAAAGGTTCACTTGACCGTATATTGTACAACAAAAGCTGCGATAAACATGTTCACCAAAGGATTGGCAGTGGAATATGCAAGACGAAACATTCGTTGCAATTGTGTCAATCCTGGAATTGTCAATGCAGGAATGATAAAATCATATCTTGATTATCCAGAAGCAAGAAAGGTCCTAGAAGACCGACAGCCACTAAACAGAATTGGAGAGCCAGAAGATGTTGCAAATGCTGTAGTGTATCTTGCATCAGATGAGGCAAAATGGATTTCAGGCATAATTCTTAATGTGGATGGCGGAAAATCAACTTCTGAAGGATAGTATTCGCATCAACAATCATTTGTTTTAATTGAATCGTATCTAGTGACCCATGTGTTGACTGGATTGAAAATTCATGAATTGCTGTATTGCGTTTAAAAGTTGAGTATCATTAGTGGTCAAAATTAGAACAGAGCCGCCGTCAATATCTTTTATTGAATAATTAATCAAATTCTTTTTTGCAGCCATAATATCAGTACCTGGAACAATTTGAGCATGGATGTAAAATGGTTTGGTAAAGTTTCCTTTAGAAAATTCGTATTGAATGTCTTTTACATGGTTTTTTATTTCAGCCATAGTCTGCGCATCACTCATGTTAGTTGACATTATCATAATTTCACCACCTGTTGTGGTAGACATGAAGTGATGATGAATTTTGGTTTGATTAAATCCCATTGCTACATTGCCACGCTCCAACATTGCTGTCTGGTTAAAGCCTTCTGTCATGTTAGCAGTTGGATTAACTTCAATCTTGTAATACGTGGGCAGAAAATATGCCATTGCTATCACAGATATAGCAACTGGGACAATGACTGCCAAAACTTTCTTGTTCACTATTAGATTTCTCCATTGTATTGCATATAATGTTATGAAGAACTATTCTATTCTCTTGTAAATTGATTTGAAGTCTTCTGCAATCCTGTATGCTATATTTTCAAGATGTGTGACCTCAGTCATGTTAGACTTGCCAAGGCCTATCTGTCTCATCATGGTATTACACTTGTGAACTTGCATGTGATCTGCGTTGATATTTTTATTTGACCATGCCTTGAAGCAGTCGCTAAAATCAAGACAAAAGTTCAAAATTATCAATTCCCAGTCCTTGTTGGATGTAGGGTATCCAATTCCATGCGCAAGCTCTCGAAATTCATTACTCTTGTCATTAAGTAACATTTTAAGAGACTTTTCTGCCTTTTTTGCGTCATAGTTATCAAGTGCGTTTGAGCCTTGCATGATATGCCCTCTGATAATATTCTATTTTAATCTGACTCTATATCCTCAGATTTGAGAAAATTTTGTCAAAAGGGATATCATTTATAGCAATTTTATCAAACAAATTACAATCATGAAAATAATGGTGTGTGGTCCCATAGGAGGAGTTGGAATAAACAAGATTTTGGAGATGAGAGAATTTTTAGAAAACAAGGGCTTTGAGACAGTAAAACAGTTTTCCAAAGACAATGATTATTCCAACATACGTGATTTTAGAAAAAAAACCATGCTTGTAAAAAAGATAATCAAGCACGATCTTGACTGTATAAAAAAAGCTGATGTTCTAGTAGTATTGCCAGAGCCAAGCTTTGGCGCATCAATTGAGATGTTTGTTGCAAAGAATGCAAAGAAAAAAGTCATTTTATTTTCAAGCAAACCTGTTCCCAGTCCATGGCCTGTTGGATTTTCAGATGTCGTGGTAACAAGTAAAAATGAATTGGTTAGAAAATTACACAAGATAATGTAAAGTTTGTTGTTAAAATCGCAATTGGCAACTAGGATCGGTTTTAAATAATTTAATCACGTATTAATAATTGGGACGGAAACGCGGGGTAATAACCCGGAGCGTGACGTACAGTGGTATGGCAGGTAATAACACGTTTCCGTCCATTGTTATATTATACAAAAAATCAGTTTTAGAAAATTTATTTTGAAATTAAATTAATCAGTTGTGACGTTTTGATTATTTTTGCACCATAATTTGTTTTCATATAATCCAGTGCAGTAACATGATCTTGTTCTTGAAAAGAAGTAATACCATCTTCTGGCATGATTATATCATATCCTCTGACAAAGGCATCAAATGCAGTGTGCATTACACAGATATTAGTATGAATTCCTGTCATGATAAGAATGTCAGGTCCTTTATCGCCAAATTTTTTCTTTAAAAGATCGTCAAGTTTTGTATTATAAAATGCGCTGTAGGTACGTTTTGACACTATGGTATCACCACTAGACGGCGTAAGGTCTTCAATTACTCTTGCACCTTTGGTACCCTTTAGTGCATGAGGTCCCCATAGTTTGAATTCATAATTGTCGCCTTTCAAATGTGCGTCATTACAATAAAAGACCGGAACTCCCTTCTCTCTAGATACATCTAGTAATGATTTTATCTTTGGAATGATCTTTTTTGCCCTCGTGCACTTTAATTTTCCATAAACAAAATCGTTGAGCATATCCACTACCAGGACGGCATAAGTTGAACTTTTTACAGCCTTCTTCACGGCTTTAGTAATACGCTAGACCCTATAAAGAAATAACTTGATTCTCAAACAATGATGTATCGACATAGATAGTCTAGTCTTATTGAGGTTTGAATTCCCTTGCAATAGTTTCTAGTTTCTCACTATATGAAACTGGAAATGACGCAGGAATTTTATCAAATGTTCTAAACTCTCTTGGAAGAGTATCTCTTTGAGCAACATGAAAATCTCTAATCTTGTCAAGAGATGGTAATTTACGAGATATCTTACCACGGCTCATAACTTTTTTTAGTAAAGGAACTGCTTTTTTGTCAGTAAAATTTTCATTATCAAGTCCAATGATATCTTGCTTGATAATACCATCTGAGAATATTCTGTAAATTTGTTTTGGAGCAGGATATGTTTTCTTGCCAGTACTAGTTTTTCAGCTTGTATGTTATTTCATATTTGTTTTTTGAAACAGGTGTCTTGATTGCAACAAGTTTGTAGACTCCATTCATTGCAGGATCATCTCTTGATGTTGCAAGTTCGGTACCCACCCCAAAGACATCAATTGGAGAATTATTTTTTAATAAATCTGCAATTACATTCTCATCAAGATCACCACTTGCCATTATTTTTGCATCTTTTAGACCCGCACTATCCAAAATTTTGCGAGATTCTACACTTAGAAAGTGTAGATCGCCACTATCTAACCTGATTCCTTTTATCTTCATACCAGATTCTACAATCTTTTTGACCGCTTCAAGTGAATCATACGTGTCAACTAGAAGCATGCTATCAGGGAAGACTAGAGTAAACTCTTTAAAAGAATCAATCTCTTTTTCAAAACTCATCACATATGAATGGGCCATAGTACCAAAAGTAGGAATTCCAAATTTGTAGCCTGCAAGAGTGTTTGATGTACCAATACAACCTCCAATGTAGCTTGCCCTTGCAGCAAGCAATGCCGCCTGAGGACCGTGTGCTCTTCTTGAACCAAATTCCACGATTCCTTTGCCATCTGCAACATCAGTGATTCTAGAAGCTTTTGTGGCAATCAGGCTCTGAAAATTAATCATAGATAAAAGAAAAGTCTCTACAACTTGGGCTTCAATTATGGGCCCTTCCACTCTCAGTATTGGCTCATTAGGAAAAAGTATGCTTCCCTCTGGAACTGCCCAGACATCTCCAGTAAACTTGAAATTCTTGAGATATTTGAAAAAATCGTTCTCTATCCTGCTAAATGATTTGTGTGATTTTAGAAAGGATATTTCTTTTTCACTAAATCTCAAATTATTCAGATATGCAAGAGCCTGTTCTAGACCCGCAGCTACCATGTATGATCTATTTTTTGGGAGTTTTCTTACAAAGAGTTCAAAGACCGCTCTTTTTTTTCTTTGATTTGATTTGAAATATGCTGCAGCCATGGTCAATTCATAAAAATCTGTAGATAATGCAAATTCGGAGGAATCCAATTCCAGAGTTTTAATTTGATTTTTCACCATGTTATCATCACACCTGTGGAATGGATCATTGTATTAATGGAGATAAAGTTGAGGAATCAATATTGATTGGAATAGAACAAAATTGACACAGATATGTCAGAGCTAGTCCACTTTCAACTTTTTGAGAAAGTATGTCTTGGGTGGGCAGTGGCTCTAGAAATTTTTTATTACAGACAGGACATGTAACGTAAAAATTTTCAATCGAGGGTTCAAGTAAATATTGTGGAAATAGTCTTCTCAGTTTTGAAAGTACCCGGTGAGTGTTAAGTTTGAAATTTCCTCGCTGGTATGTTATGAAATCACTTCCTTCCAAGAACCCTTTGACATCAATCCCTTTTTCAACCATTAGTATGATTGGAATATTTTTTGCAAAAGCATATCCAATCTGTTGGTTAAGCCAAACAGTATTAGTACTATTAAAAGTAATTAAAACAATCATAGCACGTGAGCTATCAAGGCCCTCTTTTACCTTGTAATCCATATTTTTCCCCTCAACTTGAATCCAATTAGGAATATAGACCTCTACGTTTTCCAATCGTGAAATAGACTCATTTAGTTGAGCAACACAATCATCATCACCTGTTGCAAAACTGATGAATACTCGATAAGTCATGTCAGCCCTAACTCACAACATGTACAAAATGATATCAACATCACATAGTCCTAAATGCATCAACAACATCTCGTGCAGTAACCATTGCTATTACAACATCATTTTTCTTCAAGGCAAGACGCTTTATCTTGTTTTTACTCATAATTTCAGCCGCATCATTTCCTTTTATGCCGTATTTTGCAGTTATCAGAGGATAAGTAGAGTAATTTGCCAATCGTTCTTGCAATGAGATGTTTTTTGTCAACACTCCAAGAAGGTCTCTTTCAGTAAAAATCCCAAAAGGGAGATTGTCTTTCATTATCAATACACTTCCTATTCTTTTTTTATACATCAAGTTTATAGCTTTGAATACAGAATCAAAATACTCACAACTATACACTTTGGTACTAACAATTTTTTCCAATGGTGGATTACCTCCAGTAGTTCTAAGACCTCTTAACATATCAGATGCAGTGATAATCCCAACTAGTTTATCATCATCAAAGACAAGTAATCGTTTCTTTTTTCCTAACAGAATTTTAGCTGCATCCAATACAAGAATCATCAGGAGATACAATAGCAAATGGTTTTGTCTGAACATCTTTCATTTTGATATCAGGTATTCCTCCATCTTTTACAAGATAGGTCAGGATCTCTCGCTCTGTCAATATGCTAGACGGATTTCCTTTTCCATCATTGACAATTATATTTCCAATTTTTTTCTTTGCCATGATAGATATTGCATCTTTAAGATTCAGACTAGGTTTGACTGAGATAGGATTTGGCGTCATGTAATCTTCCACTTTTAGTTGCAATTTGTCCAGTACCATGGCATTCTTCTTCTCTAACTGCTATTTGACTGTGAAAAACGAATTCCAGTCTTGAGAATCACTGCTGAAAATGCAAGTTCTAGTCTTCGTTTGAGAAACTCATGGTAAAAGCTTCGACAATATCTCGTGCAGTAACTATGGCATGTATTTTTTTATCCTTGGTTAAAACCAGTCGCTTTATCTTGTTTTTACTCATTACCTTAGACACATCTCCGCCCTTTATGCCAACACTTGAGGTTACAAGGGGCGTAGTACAGTATCCACCCACTGGATTATGGGTTTCAACATCATTTGATAATACATTTACCAATAGGTCTCTTTCTGTAAAGATTCCATACGGTTTTTTATTCTTTAGAACAATTACACTTCCTATTCTTTTTTTATACATTAATTTTGATGCTGCAAGAATCGTATCATCATAATTTACTGTATACAAGCTAGTGCTCAATACTTTGGCAAGGTCAGGATTTGCAGAAGTTCTTCTAAAGGCTCGCACCATGTCGGTTGCAGTTATTATCCCAACCAAATGCTTTGCATCAAAAACAAGCAGTCTTGTTTTCTCTTTAATCATCAATTGTGCAGCGTCAATTACTCGCGTATTAAGACTCACAGTGTCAAACGGACTGAGAGATATATCATATAGTTTAATGTTGGTTATTTTTTTGTGGACTGACAGATGCTCAAGAATTTGTCGTTCAGTAAGAATCCCAATTGGTTTTCGTTTTTTTTCTACAACCAAATTTCCTATTCCTTTATCTGCCATAATTTGAATTGCATCTGAAAAACTAAGATCATCTTTTACAACAAATGGTTTTGGACTCATATAATCCGCAACCTTGAGTTCTAATGTTTTGAGTGCCAACATTCAACGTATTACATTAGAATATAATAAAATCAAAACAAGATTCTCATTACTGGTAACCAGTCATTTAAAAAATCACATCATAAATTGTTAAAATTAGATCAGGTTACAATTACGAGTCCTTTCATCCACGGATGGATTGTGCAGTAGTAATTGTACTTGCCTTCATTATAGAATGTGTATTGCCAACCGGCTCCTGGTTGAATCAGATCTGAATCAAACTTTTTATCAACATCAGTTACCGTATGAATGATAGTGTCATCGTTTGTCCATGTTACAGTCGTACCAGTATTTACCTGGATTATAGTAGGATGATATGATTCAGTGGTATTGATTTGCCATGCTCCACTTACTATTGAGACTCTGTCTGTCTTGATTATCATGTGTTGGTAAAATGTAGTATTTTGTGCAGGTGGTAAACTAATCGTCGCATTATGCATCGAGCCCCCATATTGTGTCATCAACCACGGCCCCATGTACTGCTGTCTAAAATCAGGATTTGCCATCATATTTGTCATAAGCGTATTCATAAACTTGGGATCTTTTAGCATCAAAGTTACCCAATTTTTCATCGCATCAGGGTTTGACATCATGCTATTCATCCAAGTATGTGGAAGGCTTGGGTCAATCCATCCCATAGGACCTGGAACGGGTGCGTTTTGCATCATGGATGAACGATTATAGGGTTGAGAAACCATATTTCCTACAGCCAAACCTGCGATGAAAACACCTACAACAATACCGATTATAACATAACGATTAGGCATATGAACAGATTACAAATTGTTTGTATTAAACGGTAAAGGCAAATCTCAGTTTTGATAATTGAAGATCATCAGATAAAATTAGTTTTATTTTTTATAATATAATGCAAACATCAAAAAATGGATTATCTAATTATCATGACAGGGCATTTGGCCTCTTCTGATACTCTTCTGCTAACACTGCCAAGTGCAGCAAGTTTTTTCATCCCACGTAATCCTTGACTACCAATTACAATTAGATCCGTTTTTGTTTTGGCTGCAAATTTTAGTATAGAGTCAGAAGCTCGTCCCATGAGAATCTCAACTTGTACCTCGACTCCATGTTTTTCGCATTCGTTAATCTGATGTTGTAGTTTTGTTGGAGTTGAGAATTTTTTTGGCAAGCTTATCTCACGTTTTAATTTGTTGAGTTTTTTATTTACTACCTCATTTAAGACTCCAGATGGAATGTCAGACGCAACTTCAATTACAGAAAGTACGTATATTTTCGAATGGAATGCTTTTGCCATCTCAAGTGCTTCACTTAAGGCATTTTTTGAGAAACTAGAACCATCGTATGGAACTAGAATTTTTTGGTATTTTCTTACATGAGGCGTTCCTGTTATTTTTGATTGCATCCTAGAAGAGACAGTATCTATTTTTGATAAATCCCTCAAGAGATTCTCATTTGAGCCATATTTTGTATTTTTGAGTATAGTCTTTATCGTTTCCCGTATGGCAGATATCTGATTTGCAAGTTCATCATTTTCCGAATTCTTGGATAGTGACATTGTTTTTCCTTCCTACAAACCACGATTTTACTTGTTATTAGACCTAACTGATGCCATCATGCAAAATGTGGGTCCTTTTTTGCAAGTCGTTTATGAGGCTCTACCTCAGTGTATGCTTTTACAATATCCGTGGCACTGATGACACCTTTTAGATCATCATTTGTATCAACTACCGGAATTCCACTCACCTTGTATTCAACCATCAAATTAGCTGCCTTTGCCAGATCATCTTCAGAGCTTACAGTTATCAACTCAGAACCAATAATATCACCTACAGTCATTCCTTTACCAGAGTCTTCTGGAAGCAAATAGTTTCTACTAGGATTTTTGAAATAGTTGCTATTTCTAAGAAACGAGTCGTATGTTATCAGTCCCATTGCTTTTCCGTCATTATTAGTTACAACCAGCCGGGAGATTTTATTTTTATTTAACATGTCTAGACCGAAATAAAGAGAGTCAGTCTGTCTACAGGTCATTATTCTTTTTGACATGTAGTCCTTTACTTTGTACGTTCTAGGATATTTAATTGCAAAGTGATGGACTAGATCAGACTTGGTAGTAATTCCAACAAGTTTTCCATTTTCATTTATTATTATTACAGAACTGATTTGAAAAGTCTCCATCCTTATTGCACATTGAGAAAGGATATCAGACGGGTCTGAAGATACAGTTACAAGATTTTGACTCATTATCTCTTTTATTGCAATTTCATCTAAATTTCGAGTCGTCTTGTCAGATTCTAGAAAATTTCCAATATCTCTTTCCGTGACAATTCCAACTGGAATATCTTTTTCAATAATTACAATTCGTTTAATGTTATTTTTTTGCATCAAGTATAATGCATCATGTATCGTATTTTCCTTGGATAATGTTACAACGGATACAGTATACGGATTCAGTTGCATTTCCACTCATATTCTGTAGCTAAAAATACATTTAAAATCAAATCATGATTTCCAGTCTTGATTATCATGGGCATAATAAAAATTTCACAGTTCCTAATTCTCTAAATCAGAATTAGGAACAATTTCGACTTCAAGAGAGCCATTTTTGAAACATGTCATTATGGACTTGACTCTGGATTTGTAGAGAAAGTACTTTTTTCCATCTTGGTTGATAGAGCCAGATATTCCAAGTAATTTATGACCATGTAACAATTGCACTCGGCGGTACGCAGTGCTAATTGGTATTCCGCACTCGTTACTTAGGTCGATTGCGGATTTTGGCATCTCCATTGTGGCTTCCAAAATACCTCGCGAGTACTTGTCTGCCAGGATTTCAAGATATGCATCCTTTGTGGATGGTTCTTGGACTGTTTTCCCTTGTAGTAATACTTGCATACGTAGTGATATTCATTTTTTTATATAATGATCAGGAATGCATTGCAGTACATTGCATTCGCTATCCATTAATCCTTTAACACATCTTTTAAGGTGTGATCACAGTATGCCTATTTGGGCGGGGGGGTCAGGGCATCAAAACTGCATCTCACATAGTAGGAGATGCTGCATTTGCATCTGGAAATCATGTTCAAGACCAGCCTCTTTATGGCGCAGAGCGTAGAGGAGCACCAATTTCGGCATATGTTAGAATATCTCAGACGCCCATACTTGAGAGAGGTCAGATAGCCAACTCTTCGCTTGTTGTAATTGCAGACGAGTCATTGTTAGACAGTTCAGTTGACAATCCATTGCAAACTGTTACTGATTCAACTATCATCATGGTAAACAGTTCTAAAGACCCGTCAGATATTTGTGCAAGATACAAGATAAATAATGTTCTAGTTGTGTCAGATCTTACAAAACTTACACAGGATATAACTCACAAGTCAATTCTTGGTGTTGCAGTAGCTTCTGCCACATGCAAGTTATTAGGATTTGAATTTGAAGTAGTTGAAAATTCTCTTAAATCAGAATTAAAAGAAATAGGAATTCATCAAGAAGACATATCTCGAAATATTGAGCTTGCAAGATCTTGTTTCGATCAGACTACAAATGTAAAGATTGAGACGATAACAAAAATCAAGATAAAAGAGTCGCCCATAATTGAGCCGATTTACCATCATCCACAAATCTCTACTTGTACAATAACTGCAACTGGCAATTCAAGATTAAGAGACAGAGGTGCATGGAGTAATTTCAAACCTGTAATAGATTATGATGGATGTACAAGATGCATGATATGTTATGTCTATTGCCCAGATAGTGCGTTCACAATAGATGCAAAAGGATTTCCCGTTGTAGATTATGATGCATGTAAGGGTTGCAACATTTGTAGGACTGAATGCCCTACCAAAGTCATATCACTTGTAGCGAGGGAAAACAAATGAAACAACTGATTACAGGAAATGCGGCAGTTGCTACTGCAGTCAAGCTATGCAATGTAGAATACATTCCAGCATACCCAATAACGCCACAAACTGAAATTATTGAGTTATTGTCAAGATGGATAAATGAAGAAAAAATGGATGCCAAGTTTGTAACTTATGACTCTGAGCATTCAATGATATCAGCTGCGGGTGCCGCATCGCTTGCAGGAGTAAGGACCTTTACTGCATCATCAAGTCAGGGTTTATTGTATGCATTTGAGATGCTGTACAATGTTTCTGGCTGGAGAGCGCCCATAGTTCTTGCAAATGTATCAAGAGCAGTGGCATCTCCCATAACAATGGAGCCTGATCATAATGATGTGCTTGCAGCACGTGATAGTGGTTTTCTTCAAATTCATGCTGAGACATGTCAGGAGGTTTTAGATTCTGTAATCATGGCATACAAAATTTCTGAAGATAGCAGGGTAAGGCTTCCTGCAATAGTAAATTTGGATGGCTTTTACTTGTCATATACTCGGGAACCTGTAGACATTCCAGAACAGGATCTAGTTTCACAGTTTCTACCAGAATACAAACCGGTGTTCGGATATCTTAATGCACAAAATCCAATTTCTATGGGTGTTGCAGTTCTTAGCAGTAATGCCTATTCTTATTTCAAATATCAGTTACACCTTGCATCACTTAATGCACTTAATGTTCACGAAGAGGTGTCCAATCAATTTGAGAAACTCTTTGGAAGAAAATACGGACTGGTTGACGAATACATGCTTGATGATGCAGATTACGTCATCGTTATGACTAACTCATTTACAACAATGGGAAAAGATGCAATAAACAGACTACGCGAAGAAGGAAAAAAAGTCGGTTTGTTGAGAATAAGAATGATAAGACCTTTTCCAAAAAAAATTATCGCTGAAAAACTTGCAGGAAAAAAAGCAGTCGGGGTAATTGATCAAAATGTTTCAGTAGGAAGTGGCGGAATATTATATCCCGAAATAACAAGTGCGCTGTATCACAGCCAAGAAAGACCGAAATCAATTATTTCATTCATAGGAGGTCTTGGAGGAAAGAAAATAAGTATTTCAGAATTCAGACATATTCTGAGCACATTAGAGACATCGTCTCATGTAGCCAAATTTCCTGTTCAAAGCATCATGTTATTTACAGAAGATGATTGGGGTTCTGTTAAAGAGATGCTAAAGATTGCAGGAAAGGGAGAGGTAAGTGGAAACTAGATTTAAGACATTAAAGGACATACCGTTAGAAGAAGAGCTTGTTCCAGGTACAATGATATGTGCAGGATGTGGTGGAGCACTCCTAGTTAGAATATTTGAAAAAGTACTTGGTTCAAATGTGATAACAGTTAATGCCGCAGGCTGCATGACCATGCTTTCAGTATTTCCTTTCACACCATTCAAGTCTTCATGGTTTTACGTAGCTATGGCAAGTGCACCAGCTGCAGCCCAAGGAGTAAGAGATGCATTAGATATTCTAATAAAGAGAAAGAAAATTGATTCTAAAGATAACCTAAAAGTTCTGGTGCTCACAGGAGACGGAGCCGCATCCGGCATAGGCCTTCAATCTACATCTGCTGCAATTCAGAGAGGTCTTGATTTTTACTATCTCGTTTATGATAATGAAGCCTTTTCCAACACTGGATTTCAGGCTTCAGAGTCATCTCCTTTTGCATCTGCTACCAAGACTACAAGCCCAACAGAGACTCATGAAGGTGTAATGTCTCAGAAAAAGGATTTGTTTGAGATCTGGAGAGCACACAAACCTCCATACGTTGCAACCATCTCTCCAGCATTTATCAAAGACATGATGCAAAAAATTGAGAGATCCTCGCAATTTGAAGGTCCAAAATTATTCATAGCAAACTCTCCTTGTCCACCAGGATGGGGAATAGAGTCCGACCAAGTGATTAGAGTTGCAAATCTTGCCGTAGAGACAGGAATATGGCCACTAAAAGAGGCAATAAACGGAGAAGTACGACACACATGGATGCAAAAAAGAAGACCAGTTGAAGAATATCTAAAAACCCAGGAGAGATTTGAGCATCTTTTCAAACCTATCAGAAAGGATGAGAATCATAAACCAATTACAAAAGAGAGTGGATGACTATTGGTCATCTGTTAAAAAGTAGCATTAGAAATTACCAATCGTGCATCAACTGCTATACAGCCTTTGCCTTCTTCGAAGACAAGTAATGGATTTATGTCAATTTCCAATATATTAGAAAAGTCCGTAACTAGTTGAGACGCTCTCTGCAAACAATCAATTATTGATGCCATATCACTTGGCTTTTCTCCTCTAGTCCCTGCAAGTATCTTACTTGCCTTTGTAGATTCAATCATTTCAATAGCATCGGACTTGGTTATGGGTGCAAGGCAAAATGATACATCGCCAAATATATTTACGTAAATTCCACCGGTTCCAAACATAAGTAGCGGACCAAATTGCGGATCATGTTTTGCCCCTATGATGACTTCTTTTCCACCACTTACAAATTTCTCAACTACTAGTCCCAAAATTTTTGCAGTAGGTTTTTTGTTTTTGACATTCTCAAGTATTTTGGTAAATCTTTCTCTTACTTCATTTTCATTTTGGATATTTGTCTCAACCCCGCCCACATCGACTTTATGTATTATATCAGGAGATGATATTTTCAAAACAACAGGAAACCCTATCCTTCTTGATATCACAACACATTCATCAATATTTGTAACCAGAATTGGTTCAACCACTGGCACTCCATATGCTTTGAGTATTGCCATGGCGTCAGGACCAGAAATGTAATTCTTGCCTGCCTGTCTATACCTATCCACTACATCCTGAACAGTTTTTGTATCTACTGTATATCTTTCCACCTTTTCAGACGGTCTTTGAATAATAGAACGGTATTTTTGCATCATTGCAAGAGCATCAGTAGCAGATTCGGGAAAAGCATATTGAGGTATTCCATTCTCATCAAGAATCCTTACAGCATCTTCATTTTCCATAAATCCAGTTATGCATGAAAGGATTGGTTTATCCTTGAACTTCTTGCTAGTTTCAACTATGACCTCCGCTAATGCCTTAAGATTGAGCATAAGTTGAGGAGTTGAGATAACTATTGCAGAATTTACATCATTGTCTTTCAGAACACATTCAAGCGCTTTTTGATATCTCAGATGATCAGCATCGCCTATCATATCAATAGGATTAATCATCATTGCATTTTTAGGTAGAATTTTTTTTAATTCAACTAGTGTAGACTCGGATAATTTTGCAAGCTTTAAACCATATCGTAATGACGAGTCTGCAGTTATTGCTGCAGGACCCCCGGCATTTGAGACAATAACAGCACCACCATCTAATGGAATTGGCTGGTAACTAAATGCCAAGGCATAATCAAATAACTGTTCCAAAGTTTCCACTTTGATTATTCCTGCCTGTTTGAAAATTGCGTCATATGCTTCATGTGATCCCGCAAGTGCACCTGTGTGAGAGGCTATTGCTTTATTTCCGACAGGTGACTGGCCAACCTTCATTGCAAGAATTGGCTTGCTCTTTGGACCATTTTTTGTAATGCAAGATGTTATTTTTATGAAATTTTTTGCATCGTTGAGATCCTCAACATACATGAGAATTACTTTAGTTGATGAATCATTTGCAAGATATGTTAGAACATCATTCTCATTTAGGTCCGCTTTATTTCCCAAACTGAATACTTTTGAGAATCCAATTTCCTTTATCTTGGCATATTCCAACATTGCTCCACATATTGCACCACTTTGAGAAACAAGTGAGACATTTCCAAATTTGGGCATTCTTTTTACAAAACTTGCATTAAGTGAAATTTTTGGATCAGCGTTTAAGAAACCAACACAATTAGGGCCAAGTAATCTGACTCCATACTTTTTTGCTATTTCAATAACTTGATTTTCTAATTTCTTACCTAGTTCTCCTGCTTCTTTAAAGCCTGCAGAGATGATCACTGCTCCTTTTACCCCCTTTTTTCCACATTCTTCGATAACTTGTGGAACAGCATCACTTGGAACAATTACAATGGCAAGATCAACTGGTCCTTCAATATTTTGTACGTTTGAATAGCATTGAATTCCCAATATTTCAGAACTTGAAGGATTTATCAGATATAAAACACCAGAATAGTTGGCATCTACAAGATTTTTGATTACTGCATTACCAACACTATCTTTCTTATTTGACGCTCCGATAACTGCAACGCTTCTAGGAGAGACTATTGCCTCAATATGTTCCAGAAATGAATTATCAACCATATGTTGTGCAAGTCAATTGTACATTTCAATCATATAAGAAATCAGGCCAGACCATCATGGCTGAGAATCAGAGTTGAGAATGAAAACAATCTGTGCAAGGAAAAAACCAATCAAACATCATACATCAGACTTGGCTTTCAAATAGTTTTCAGTAAATTCCACATCACTAGGTGTGTTTATGTTAAATAATGAGATCAACTCCTTGTCCAGAGAACGTAGATTCTCAATATTCACATAGTTTAATCGAATTTCTTTTGAAAGAATTTTTGCACTGGTATTGCCAGTCTTTAGTATTCTTTCAGAGACTTCTAGAACAGAACTTACCTGATAAACTGCATGTAGGGGTTCAAACAAATCATCTTGCATCTTCCAAACTGCACCATCAAAATTCTTTGCTTGTTGGAACAGATATTCAATTACTTCTTTTTTTATTATGGGAGAGTCAATTGGATGAACATAACAATAATCAGATTTTGCAACTTTAAATCCAGATATTATTCCTACTAGAGGTCCCTCAAGATCAGAATCATCTGATACTATCCGTACTCTTTCAGGTAACATTTTTTCATATAATTTAGCATCTGCGTCATTTCTAGATACTACAATCAAGTCATCAACCAACTTTGAAAGAGAGTCTACAGACCAAGAAAGCAATGGTTTGCCAAGAATGTTTACAAGTGCTTTGTTCATTCCCATCCTTGCGCTTTTTCCACCTGCAAGTATTATTGCGCTTTGCAACTCAATTACATCTCAAACTGGATTTTTAAAGTCTATGCCATGAGAAAACAATTAGAACTTGATTTTTTTATTATCTTGGTTCTCAATTATGAAAAGTAAAAACAAACCTATTAGCAACATGATATCAAGAATCGAACATGGAGAGTAAGGATACCATTTGTCCATATTGCGGTGTAGGATGTGGCATAACTCTCTCACTAGTAGATGGAAGACCAGTCAAGGTAACAGGAACCAAAGACCACCCAGTAAGTAGGGGCCATCTTTGTGCCAAGGGCTATTCTGCTCTAGAAATACTAGGTTCAAAAAAGCGATTAACTGACCCAATGAGAAGAAAACCAGACGGTTCCTTTGAGCAAATCTCATGGGATACTGCAATATCTGAGATAGCATCAAAGATCAAAAATATTGTAAATCAATACGGTCCTGATTCTGTAGGATTTTCAGGAGGTTGCCTTTGCACTAATGAAGAAAATTACCTAATTCAAAAATTAGCACGACGCATTGGAACTAACAACATAGAAAGTTGTGCCAGATTATGTCATCAGCCATCATTGCATGCCTTGAAAAAATCAGTAGGCTTTGGTGCTGCAAGCAATATAATGAGTACAATGAAAGATTCCAAACTTTTAATGTTCGTAGGTTCTAGTCTTACAGATTCACATCCAGTATTAACACAATATGTTACAGATGCAAAAAAGAATGGAGCCAAAGTCATCGATGTGGATCCTAGAGGACCGTCACTTTCAAAATTTGCAGACATTCACCTAAAGATTTCACCTGGAACAGACATTGCACTTTTCAATGCAATGGCAAATGTGATAATCAGTGAGGGTCTTGCCAATGATGAGTTTGTTAAAAAACGAACTTCTGGTTATGAACAATTTGCAAAAAGTGTAGAAAGTTATACTCCGGAGAAAGTAGAGAAAATAACTGAGATCAGGCCAGAACTTGTTCGACAAGCTGCACGCTTGTATGCAACATCTGGAGCTTCACTTATCCTAGGGGGAATAGGAATTACAGAACAAGCACAAGGTACAGAAAATGTTTCTGCTTTGATCAATTTGGCTCTTCTTACCGGAAATTATGGAAAACCGGGAGCTGGAGTTTGTCCATTACGTGGTCAGGCAAATGTTCAAGGAGCAGGAGATGTTGGTGCTTCATCTGAATTTCTACCAGGAGGTCTCCCAATAACAGATGAAAACATAAAATTAATTGAGAAAAAATGGCAGTTTCACATTTCAAGTAAGAGAGGTTTGACCATGATGGAGATGGTCGCGGCTGCAACTGAAGGAAAGTTAAAAGTAATGTATCTGATGGGTTTTAATCCTGTTCACAGTCTTCCTGATAGAACCAAGACAGAGAAGGCACTCTCTTTGCTTGATCTATTGGTTGTTCAAGACATATTCATGAGTGCAACTGCAAAATACGCTCATTATATTCTCCCAACTGCAACATGGCTAGAAAGAGAAGGCTCCATGACCAACATGGATAGACTGGTCCAGTGGAGAAACAAAATAACAGAACCAAGTGCAAACACCAAACCTGATTGGGAGATACTGGTAGCCCTTGCCAAGTCACTTGGTTATCCCGAACTTGCTTATTCATCACCAATGGAGATATTTCATGAGATCTGCAATGTGATAGGAACGTATGCAGGTTTAGAAGAAGAGTTGGCAAAGATTCATCACGTTCGATACCCCCTAGTCAACGGAAAGAGCGTCGAGATCCTCTTTACTGATAAATTTAACACCCCAGACGGAATGGGAAGATTTGCACCAGTGGAATATTTACCAGTTCAATTAACATCTGATGATTATCCATATGTTCTGACAACAGGAAGAGTTGTGACACGCTATAACACAGACATAATGACGGGTCAGGCAAGTAGTCTTTTAGTATCAGGAGTTGACATGAATTATATCGATATTCATCCCGAGGACGCTTCCAAGTTAGGATTAAAAAATGACGATAATGTAAAAGTCACTTCCAGATTTGGAGAGATTGTTTTGAAATCAAAAATAACTACAACTGTAAGAAAAGGTATGTTCTTTGCACCAATGCATGGAGGAATAGTAAACTACCTGACAGGAGGATGTCTTGATCAAACTGCACTTACTCCATGTTACAAATGGACTGCTGTAAATATATCCAAGGTATGAAATTATTTGAGAGTACATGAATTACAATGAAAGACAACAAACATCAAAAAGAGATTTCAAAAGGCTTTAAAAAATATGAGCCAGTAAGTAAGGCCAGTTTCAAGTTTTTTTCTGCAGTTGACAAATTAAAAATTTGTACACATTCTGAAACCGTCCCAGTGATCGATTCACTAGATAGAATTCTTGCGTTTGATTTTAAAAGTCCACTTGATGTACCACCTTTCAGAAGAGCAGCAATGGATGGCTATGCCATTTTATCCAAGAATACCATAGGAGCATCTGAAACTAATCCAGACTTTGTTGAAGATGATAGGAAGATCAAACGCTGGTCAGAAAACTAGGCTAAAAGTAGGACATGGAACTGCAATAGCCGTTGCAACAGGTGCAAAAATGCCAAAGGGTGCAGACTCGGTGGCAATGGTAGAAATCACCTCAATTGATTCAGATAAAGTTCAGATATTCAAACAAATAGAGTCTGGAAAAAACGTTTCACATGTAGGTGAGGATGTACGAAGAGGACAAGTTCTCATCAAAAAAGGGACGCTTTTGACATCACAGGATATTGCAATAATGTCAGCTGTAGGAGTAAGCAAGATACACGTGTATAGAAAGCCCAGAGTCGCAATTTTTTCAACAGGCAATGAGTCTGTTGAGCCAGGCTCTAGGCTTACAGAATCTTCGATTTATGAAAGTAATAGGTACATGCTGTCTTCTCTGGTCAAAGAATCGGGCGGCAAAGTTGTAGATCTTGGCATATGTCCTGATGACAAAAAAAGCATTCAAAGAAGATTAAAGAGTGCACTCCGTTATGACATTGTGATTATTTCTGGAGGTACATCTGTTGGCTCAAAGGACTATGTGCCCGAGGTGATAAATGGGTCAGGCCGTCCCGGAGTTGTAGTCCATGGAATAGCAATGCGTCCAGGATCTCCCACCGCACTTTCAATTGTAAACAAAACACCAATAATCTCAGCTCCTGGCTATCCGGTATCGGCATATTTTGCATTCTTTACTTTTGCAAGACCTCTAATAATGAAATTATTAAAAACATCAGACAGTCATATACACGTACTTGATGCAACAATCACAACGACTCTAAAATTACATCAAGGAATGAGGACGTTTCTTAGAGTAAAACTAGACAAGAAAAAACAAGGAAATGGTTTTAGATATTACGCAGCACCAATTAGTGCAACAGGTGCATCACTACTTTCAACATTGACCAAATCAAATGGTTTTGCAATATTGGATAACAAGTCAATAATTAAGAAAGGAGAAAAAATTCAAGTGATAACGTTGAGACATGTGGAGGACTTGATTGAAACTTAATCATACAACAAAACTTTTGGAGAATGGCAAACAAACAAGTCTTCAAGATTCTTTTGGAAGGACTGCAAAAAAATTAAGGATCTCAGTTACAGATAGGTGCAATCTCCGATGTATGTACTGTATGCCTCAAGGAAATGACAAATGGTTTGACCGTTCAGACATTTTGACATATGAGGAGATTGAAAGGCTGGTACAGATTTTTGTTAAATTAGGCATAGAAAAAGTCAGAATCACAGGAGGAGAGCCGTTGTTAAGAGCAGATATTGAAAAATTGGTTGTAAAATTAGCCAGGATTGAGGGTCTAAAGTCAATTAGTATGACTACAAACGGATTGTTATTTTCACAAAAAGCCAAGCAATTGAAAGAAGCTGGACTGACAAGTGTAAACATAAGCTTGGACACCTTCAGACCTAATGTATTCAAAGAGATTAGCGGAACAGAAGGTCTGGAAAAGGTACTAGAATCCATAAAAGTGGCAAACAAGATTGGACTAAAAGTAAAGATCAACACCGTAATTTTAAGAGGACAAAATGATAATGAGATTTTAGATTTTGCAAAATTTGCAAGAGAGACTGGCAATCTAGTTCGATTTATTGAGTTCATGCCACTGGACGGTACGGGAATATGGAAAAGAGATCTAGTAGTAACGAAAAAAGAGATAACTGATACAATAAGCGAAAAAATGATGGAGTTACAACCTATTTCTCAAAATAATTCCGAGCCTGCTTCAATTTATCAATTCAGTGATGGAATTGGAACATTGGGATTCATTCCATCAATTACAGAACCATTTTGTGGAAAATGTGACAGAGTAAGAATAACATCTGATGGGCGATTTCTTACTTGTCTTTTTGAAAATCCCGGAAATGACATCAAAAATTTAATGCGTTCAGGCAAGTCAGATGATGACATCTCAAACCACATCTTGGAGGCAATGCAAGGCAAGCCCGAGGGCATAATAAAACTAATCAGGTCTAATCAGTTAAAACCAAAATTAAATTTGATGCACACCATAGGAGGATAACATGGCACAAAACAAGCAATTACAAATTATCAAGGTGAAATTATTTGCGTCATTTAAGGAAATAGTTGGAAAAAGCGAAGTTTCATTTGAAATTGATAAACATGCAACGGTATCAGACCTAAAAAAAATACTGCTAAATAATTATCCCCAATTATCATCTCAGAAATTCCAAGCAATTTACGCGGTAAATCACAAAGTAGCTGACGATTCCACCATACTATCAATCAATGATGAAGTCGCCGTCTTCCCCCCAGTGAGTGGTGGCATATGATCTCAATAACCGAAAAACCAATCGACCTAAATGATGTATTATTACACTCTAAAGACGAGTCTGCAGGCGCAACTACTCTATTTCTGGGCACTGTAAGAGACCACAATGATGGGCAAAACGTCTCAGGTATTCATTACGAAGCATACAAAGAGATGTCACAATCAGTTCTCTTGGAGATAGAAAGCGAGGTTCTTAGAAAATGGAATATAAAAAAATTCATTGCAATACACAGAATAGGGGAACTTGAAATCGGAGATGTAAGTGTGGCAGTTTCCATATCAACAGAACATCGAAAGGATGCCTTTGAGGCATGCAGGTATGCAATAGATGCAATAAAGACCAAAGTACCAATATGGAAAAAAGAAAAGACAGATACCGGACAGCATTGGGTCCAAACCAAGTGATAAGACATGGGAATGTTTGATGTAGCAAATAAACCAGACACATTACGACGGGCCGTTGCACTAGCCATAGTGAAAACTTCACCTGAAACAATCCAACTTGTAAAAGAAGGAAGATCTCCAAAAGGCGATATCATCGAAGCTGCAAAGATTGCTGCAACCATGGCTGCAAAGAAGACATGGGATCTATTGCCTTATTGTCATTCAATTCCAATTGACAATGTCAAAGTAGATGTAGAATTGAAGGAAAGTTCGATTGAAGTTCGGGTGGAGACAAAGACGGTTTGGAAGACAGGTGTGGAGATGGAGTCATTGACAGCAGCCTCCATTGGTGCTCTTACAATTTATGACATGCTCAAACCGGTAGATGACAACTTGTCAATTGAATCAATAAAACTTCTTGAAAAGAGCGGTGGCATAAAGGGCGTTTCAGAAAAAAGCAGCAAGAAACTTCAAGCGGCAGTTCTTGTCATAAGTGATTCTACCTCGCAAGGTACTAGAGAAGACAAGTCTGGCAAATTAGCTGTTGAACTATTAAAGAAAAACGGTTTTGAAATATCAGAGTATGCTGTTGTTGCAGATGATTCAAGTTCAATAGAATCAAGTCTTGCAAAATTTTGTGATGAACTCAAAGTTGATCTTGTCATAACAACTGGAGGAACAGGAATTGGTCCAAGAGATGTTACGCCAGAGGCTACTAGAAAAATTATAGAAAAAGAAATGCAAGGATTATCAGAAGCCATGAGAACATATGGCCAAAGAAGAACGCCTCTATCCATGCTATCTAGAGGAGTCTCAGGTGTTCGTGGAAACACACTTGTAGTAAATATGCCAGGCAGTGTAAAAGCAGTTTCAGAGTCATTTGAGGCGTTATTTCCAGGGTTATTGCACATATACAAGATGTTGGGGGGTTATGGACATTAATCGAACTCTTATTTTTTCTAATACCGGTATTTTTTGGAATTAGTTTCATTTATTCAAGCGTAGGCTTTGGAGGTGGAAGTAGCTATATTGCAATACTAGTTCTTGCAGGAACTAGTCTTGTCCTAGTGCCCCCCATTTCCCTTGTACTAAACATAGTAGTGGCAGGAGTTGCCCTGTTTAATTTTGCAAGAGCAGGCCATCTATCCTTGAGATTTGCATTACCATTCCTGTCTTCAATACCATTTGCCTTTTTTGCTGGAACAGTAAAACTTCCTCAAAACAATTTATCAGTTATTTTCATAATTGCCCTTTTTGCTGCATCTGCTGCTCTTCTCGTATCTGGAATAAAAAAAATTGAGAGTCAAGCCAGACAAAGTAAGACGAATAAATCTCAATCAGAAACAATTGTTTGCAGTCTCTGTTCCGACAGGTGCAGGACTTGGAACACTTGCAGGACTTGTAGGAATCGGAGGAGGGATATGGTTGTCCCCACTATTGATCTTGACTGGAATTTCAAATACAAAAAAAACTGCAGCCACTGCAAGCCTGTTCATAGTAACCAATTCAATCGCAGGTCTAATTGGACATTCCATTAAAAGTGCTCCAGACATCTCTCTTCTCATACCTCTTGCCGTTACAGTACTTGTAGGTGGAATAATTGGCTCTAAACTTGGAGCATTCAAGTTCGATCATGACAAATTAAGGATAATAGTTGGAGGAGTTGTGGGAGCAGCAGGCATCAGTCTTACAATCAAACTACTGACAGGATAGATTCTGAAAACCAATCAAATCGTATCTTCCAAGCGAGAATCTTAAATAACAACAAATCATGTTCTAAGTGTTGCAGATTAAATCACTAATTGCGTTACTAGTTTTATGCAGTGTTACGGCATTATCTCCAGTCTTTGGTCAGACTAGTTCAGCGCCAATAACTGTAACAACGGACAAGACAACATATTCTGACGGATCTACAATCATGATATCAGGAACTGTAACTGATCAACTCAGCGTACCAATATCCATAATCATCAAAGATAGTTCTCAGAACATAGTATACATTGCTCAAACAACCCCTAATTCTGATAACACCTATTCAACCCAAGCAGTTGCAGGCGGAGATCTCTGGAAAACTGCAGGCACTTATGAAATTGATGTGACATATGGAGGAAAAGACAAAACTTCCAAGACGACATTTGAATTTACAGCTAGTCAACAACCTGCATCTTCAAGCACTGGAAATCAAACAAATCCAAATCAGGCAATTCCTGAATTTGGTCCACTTGCCGGAATGATTATCGCCGTATCGACAACTGGCATCATCATAGCATCACGAAGATTTCATTTCTAGATTTAGATTATAATCAATCATAGCATCATCAAAGGGAAATCATATTTTCCCCAGACGAACATATTGACAGCGAGTAAAAATAGAACGCCCCTCTTTTACGCATGAAAAGTTCCCAATTCTCGTTATAGCATAAGTTATGATTTGTTGGAAAGATAAATTAACACCAATTGCAGTTACTAGGTGAAAATGTCAGAACAAGAAGAAAAAATTTTTGTCTATAACAGGCTTAATTCAATATACAAAGATCTTACTCATGCTCTAGAATCAACTGATGTTAATCAAGCTTGGAATCTTGGAATTGAGGAAGACATTATAAGGCTAATTGGTAATATGAAAAAAGCATTTCCTCAAAATGAGAAAATTCAAAAAGCCATATACGGTAAAATGAACCCTGATCAGTTCAATAGAACTGGGCAAACAAGATTCCTTCTTAGTCAAGTTAGGAAGTTTGCAGATGCAATTGATTTTAAATTTGAATTAGATAGAGCACAACAAGTACCACAAAATGTCTTCAATGTAGTTCAGAATCAGAATGTAATACAAAATACTACCGTAATCTATGAAAATATGATTTCCAACATAAATCAATTGGATCTAGATGTTAAGTCAAAACAGAAAATTTTAGATTTAATTAATGAATTCAAAGACGAATCTAAGAAAGGTCAGCCTAATGTAAAAAGACTCATGGACATTTTAGAAGAAATTGGGCAAATAAGTAAAATTGCAGTTGCAATGTTGTCTTATTGGGCTTCGGCTTCTGGAATTCTTGATAAAATTTTTCATCACGTATCTACCTTATTGAAGTGATTACGATTCATTTTTCTTCTAATTTGAGTTTTGTATACATTTCTACATCAAAAAACCTAACAACATCTTGAGCTTGATTAAAGGTTACGGGCAATCCATAAGGTCTTAAATTGTCAGCAACACTATCTTCTAGAAAATTATGCTTGTCCATATTGAATATTAAGTCCATATGATGTTGATGAGATACAATTTCTTCGCTAAATCCTTGTACAACAACCCAATTGAAAATGCAAAAGCGTGGATTTGTTTCATTTTAAGAAACTCAATCAATTTCTCTACGGTGAAGAACTGTCTATTGCCACCTAGGAAGCCTACGCCTTCCTTCAGTTCAAAATATAGATTAGTTGCAGTAAAAATTTGTTCCTCATCTTTTTCAAGTACGGTAGAGAAATTGTTCTTCGGCTTTAGAGATGTGCCTGATTCTGTTACCTGCATTATCTTTCCATCAAACTCGAATTTATTATTAGGTATTAAATGAAAATTCTCACCCTGTTTGAACATAGGAGAGAATGAAGTTGAAAGACCGATGTCTTTCGCTAGTCCATTTCCAATATTTTTCAAAGTAATAGTTATGGTATTTTTATTTACAGAAAATTGTTTTATGATTAGATGAGGCTTGCTAGAATACTTTTCTCGAATATTTTGACTTTTTAGTATTTGCAATTGACCTCTATTTACAAGTGCTAAAACAAGTGTTGCTATGGCTAGAGATATCGTACCTATTGCAATTATGATATTAGAAGGATCTACTGCCACGATATCCTACTATTAATCATCTTGATAAGACTTTTCAAAAAATCACTTCTTGGATTTCTTCAGAATCATCATTCAACTCAAACGCTTTAGGAAATCTCTGAGGGTTTAACGGATATCTTCGATTCCTTGTCTTGTCTTTAACACTCTTCAAAGATTCAAACCAAAACCTTTTCTGATCTGCATTGAGATTAACTTCCCTAGTTTCGATTTTTATTTTTCTGATTTCATTTATCTTTTTTGATATCCCCACACTACGATTAATTCCAACTATCTTTTATCACACGATATGAAATGGATTGGACTGCCGCTTACTTTAATCATAATAATAGTTTCTTTGGTTATTTCTTTGGCATTGTTTCATTTTGGCATCTATTTTTTCTTCTTGCCAATAATATTCATTCCCTTTCTGAAATTTTTTAGAACTGAAAAAAACTTTCACATGTGTTCAGTTTGTGGCATGAAAACAACGGGAAATTATTGTTCTCGATGCGGCGCAAAACTTTCATAAATTAAGTTTTATGAGAATTTAAAATCACAGCCCATCTAAGCGGGGGCTATAATTTCCAAATCAAGATGCGACAGACCTAGAAAACAACTACAGGTAGCCTCCCTTTGCTTCACCTGATACACGCGGTTTGCCAAACATGTCTGCCACCCGTTTGTACCAATCAAGTTCTTGTGCAGAAAGAGGTCGTATCTTTTTCATTGCTTCTTGAATGTGATATAGATGAACTTTGAGTTCTTGCGCATTTTTTTCAGCATCTTTTGGATCTTTGTACTTTGATATGTGTTCTCTCATTGCAAGCATCAGTGCAGCTGATGTAAATGCTGCAATATCTGCACCCGTATATCCCTCGGTCATATCTGCCAATTTTTCAATACTTACATCTTCTGCAAGAGCAACTTTTCTGGTATGTATCTGAAGTATCTTAATTCTCGAAGCTCGGTCAGGAGGTGGAATGTAAATTATCCTGTCAAACCTACCTGGCCTTAGAAGAGCTGGATCAACTATATCCGGTCTATTAGTAGCGGCTATTACTACTACTTCCTTTAGAACTTCAAGACCATCAGAGCTCAGTTAGCAATTGACTGATTACTCGTTCAGTAACATGCGAATCTCCAAAATCTCCACCACGAACTGGAGCTATAGCATCGATCTCATCAAAGAAGATTATACATGGTGAAGCTTGTTTTGCTTTTCGAAATATTTCTCTGACTCCTTTTTCAGATTCACCGACCCATTTTGACAAAAGTTCTGGACCTTTTATGCTGATAAAATTTGCCTGACTTTCATTTGCTATAGCCTTGGCAAGAAGTGTTTTACCAGTTCCAGGTGGACCATACAGAAAGATTCCCTTTGGAGGAATGGCACTGGTCTTTTCAAAAAGTCCGCTGTAATTTAATGGCCATTCTATTGCTTCTATTAATTCCTGTTTGACATTTTCTAAACCTCCAACATCTGTCCAGTGTACATTAGGTATCTCAACAAATACTTCTCTCATTGCAGAGGGCTCCAATTCTTTTAGAACTTCGGTAAAGTCTTCCATTGTAACTTGGATTTTTTCCAAAATCTCTTAATCCATTCATCAGATTCGTCATCCCATGCGCTCATGTAATCACTATAACAACATTGGCTTATTTAACAAATTCTAGATTATCATAGATGAAAATCAAAAGTAAAGAAAACAGAAATTGTAAATTCTAATGAATTATCATTACCGGACATTTTGCAAGCTCTGAGACTTTTCTACTTACACTTCCAAGTGCCTTTACCTGCCCTACACCATGTAATCCCTTACTTCCTATTACAATAAGATCAGGATGCACACCACGTTCAAATTTTAAAATTGATTCAACGGGTTTTCCTGCTACCACATCGTAATATGCATTCAAGGCACCTTTTGATTTGCATATGGCCACATCTGCAAGAAGTTCCTTTCGTGCAATAGATTTTGCAGCCACAACAAACTCTCCTATTGATTTTTCCAATCGTTTATCTTTTTGCAATAATGAAAGCAGCATCCCAGGAGGAAAATCAGTTGTATCTACAGCTGTGACCAAGTATAATTTGGATTTGAATTTCTTGGCAATTCCTATGGCGTGTATGAGTGCTTTTCGGGAATATTTCGAGCCATCTATTGGTACAAGTATTTTTTTAATGGTGGATTCTGCCAATAAACAATATCTAAAAAACACCATACTTAAGTTAATTCCAAAATTTCATTTGTGATATACACAGGTATGATGACAAAAACCAAATTTGAGAATTAGCGAAAACCTGTTAAGTAAACTCGTACATCTTACGGCATGGACAAGCCACCAAAGAAATCCGAGACTTCGGACCAACCAATTGTACCCTTTTGGAGACAAGGTTGGGGAGACTTGGACAGGGTATTTGACAACTTTAGAAGAGAATTTGAAAGAACAATGGCATCATTTCCAGCTATGAACATTCCATCAATGCCAGTTTCGTCAGTATCGTGTGACGTGCTAGATGAGGGAGATCATTATGTCATAAATGCTGAATTGCCAGGAGTCATCAAAGAAGATGTCAAACTCAGTGTCTCAGACAACAACGTGGAAATATCTGCAGAACATAAAGAAGAGAAGGAAGAGAAGAAAAAGAACTATGTCAGAAAGGAACGAAGAGCATTTTCTTATCACAGAAGTTTGCCACTACCTGAAAAAGTAGATTCTGCAAAGGCCAAGGCAAAACTAAACAATGGAATCCTATCAGTAGAAATTCCAAAAATAAACCCTACCCCAAAACCTAAAAGCAAAGATATTCCCGTTCAATAATTTTTTTATTTTTCATATCACTACAGAAATACCAGAAAATCTTGAATTTATTTCATAAATGTCGATAACTTGCTGATATCATCAAACGTATTTTTTGCAGATCCAAATACAGATGCCTCTTTGAACGCAACTAGATATTTCCTATAATTTCTTAATTCATAAGTTATCTCATCAGTTTTTTTTCTGAGATGTTTATTTTCTGACCTTGTGATTTTGCGTTTGAGAAAAGTGGACCATCGTAGAACCGTGTTCACCAATCACCAATCACCAATCCATCTGTCCAACTAAAAATGCGACTGCAGATCCTACACGACCTGCACCAATCATAAAAATCATTAGCAGTTACTTTACAACAAGAACTGGTACGTGAGACTTGTGCACAATGGCATTTGAGACACTTCCCAAGAATGCTTCTTTTATTCCTCCCAATCCTCTAGAACCAATCACGATAAGATCAAATTTATTTTGTTTTACAAAATTAATCACGTCAGATTGTGGATCACCGTAGACAATTTTATGGCGAAATACAATGCCATTTTGTGCAGATTTTACTTTGGCTTGTTCCATAAATTTTTCTGCATCTTTGACAAGTTTTGCTTTTAATGGAGTCACTAGATCGCCAAGATGTTGCGGATAAATCGAGACTACATGAAGGCCAGTTATTATTGCACCACATTGTCTTGCAAGAAATATTGCCGTATCAAGTCCATTAAAAGAGGTCTTGGACCCATCTAGCGGTACTAGAATTTTGGCAATTTTTGTCTTGATCATGTAATCACTTGTAGATATGTATGATTTATCATCACCTCTGATTATCGGGAACAAAAACCAACTGGTTTCCTTTTATATCCCTAGATTATTATTGAGGAAATAAGGAGCAAAAAAAGAGAAATGAGTTCACCACAAGTCATCTATTCACATTTGAAAGAAGTCAGGGATCTTAAGGTAGACAAGATACTAAAGAAAGCAACCACAATCGATTCTTCCGATTCCATATCTAAAACAGTCGGAGTTTTGGTAAATTCTGATTCTTATGAGGTATTCTGCATGGACGGCAAGGACGTTCTCACAATAAGCGCACGTGAGCTTTTGGGTGTTAAAGATATTGAAAATATGAAGATAAAGCCATTATTGCGAAAAATTCAGCCGTTGACCAGAAAAGACACTGTGGAAAAAGCAGCTGCAATTTTGTCACATTATAGAATGCGTTCAGTTCCAATAGTAGAAGGAAATGAAATAGTCGGAGTAGTCAATGGAAAAGACATTGTAGAGACTATTGCACAAGCAGGATTTAAAATGGATACCAGCAAACAACATACTAACTGCGGACCCAATTACCGTAACCAGTACTGATTCTCTTGCAACTGCAAGAAGATTAATGATAACAAAAAGAATTGATCATCTTCCAGTCATCAAAGGCGGTAAAGTTTCACAGGTTTTGACATCAATGCACTTGCTGCAAGTGATAAAACCTGGAGAAAGATTAGGAATGGGATTAAGAGGACTAAACTTACACAAGAAATATGAATCAGATATTGGAAATATTGGTAGCACACGCATTCCAAATCTTAACACCAATGCACCACTCAGTACAGTCATAGAATCAATGCTAAAGAATGACTCATCATGTTGTTTGCTTACTTTATGGGACCATGTCCACGGAATAATCACTTACAAAGATATCATCAACTTGCTTGAATCTAAAATACCAAGTGAAGTTCCACTATACATTGTTGGTCTTCCTGAAGATTACAGCAGTGCAGAAATTGTCAAGACAAAGTTTGACAAAATCATTAGAAATCTGACAAAAGTATATCCAGAAGTTGAACAGGCCAAGGCATCGATTAAGACAATACACAATCCAGTTAGCAATAGACCACATTACGAAGTAAGTGTCAGAGTATTCAGCCCATACAGAACCTACAACTATACTGAACTGGGATGGGATCTCTCAAAAGTTTTTGATGCATTAGGAAGTAAATTAATCAGAAACTTGTCTCAACGCAGCAAGAAACGTTGGAAGACCACCATTAGAAAAATAGACAAGAAAGATATCTTCTAGAAGATAAAATCTTAGACTAGAGTTTTTCCAAGATATTGAATTTCATATATTGAAAAGATCTTTGGCGTTCTGATACATCAATTCGTTCCTGTATTCTTTCTTTAATTTCAATTTCGAAACAAAATTAATGTATGAACCCATATCCGAGATTGGCCAATCAGTGCCATACAGCAGATAGTGTGGCTCTCCGGCATAACTGATCAGTTCTGCAACTTTTTTGACCATTATTTCTTCGAAAAAGTGGTCAAACTTACCAACTGCCAGGCCTGAGATATCAGCATAAACATTATCATTCTTGTACACAACTTCTTGACAATCTTCAATCCATGGATTTCCAAGATGGCACATGACAATCTTTAGTTCTGGATTATCTACTGCAATCTCATCTAGATTAAGAGGGTGTGAAAATTTCAGCTTGCCTTTCTCAGAAAACGTATCGCCGGTATGCACCATCACTGGTATTCCAAATTCTACACAAGTATCATAGACTTTTTGATATCTCTTGTCGTATGGGTAATAGTGTTCATATCCGCAATAAATTTTGAGTCCTTTTACAAAACCATCTTTTATCCATTTTCTATATTGTTTCAGATCAGCATCGGTATGATTATTGATACTAAATCCTGCAACTAGACCAATGTTATCATATTTCTTTGTGGCTTCAATCAACTGTCGTGTTGATGGTCGTTGTTCATTTACTTCATATGATGAGAGAACTATAGAATAATCTATGTTATGATTTGACATTTCTAAAAGTAATTTCTTTACTCTGTCTTCAAGGAGTGGAATATTTTCTATAGTTGCATATTGGTTTAGGTGAGTATGACAATCAATTATCAATCAAATCACCTGTTTGTAATCTGGATTTATCCATTCAATGAAAGTGGCATAGTCTAGTGATCTGCTATCCTTGAGATAATTTTTTAAAATTTTGATAAACTTGAACCCATTTTTTAGCTGAAAGCCAAGCACTGGTTCGTCTATCTCGCCTTCAATTACTTTTTGAACATATTCGTCAGGTGACATTTTATCTACAAATTCGCAATAGTTGAACAATCTTCCACCTGCAATTATTCTCCTTAGATTTAATGTAATGCAAAGGTTCTTTCTTGCGTCATAGAGCAATGTTGCGATTCCAAGTCTGCGATAATCCGGATGTGTTGATACATCAGCGCCATAGAGACTGTCGCCTTTAGGATTATGGTTTTTAAATTCAGGTCCACCGCAAATCTCCCC
>CAVRLU010000042.1:0-4482 GCA_963722115.1 uncultured Nitrososphaerota archaeon | reverse complement strand
AGCCATCTCAAATAATCTGTTGTTTTCCTTCCATAGGTGTTGTACAACGTGATTGATGTATTCTTGCATATCTATTATTAATTGGGTCGCATCGCCATTTTTCAGGTATGTTTTTGATGAGGCTTCCATTCTTGTTCCTAGTTTACGCGTCATCTCATGTTCCATGAGCATAACAGCTATTGGACCTGAATTTCGTGGCATCCCCTTTTTTTCAAGTTCCGGAAAGAGAGAGTTTTCTTCTTTTCCATGATGACAGACATCTGTGAAATTCGTTGAAAAGTCAATCACTTGGTTTAGAATTGGTTCTGGTATAGTCTTACCAGCTTGTAGTAAGGGAATGGTAGACCACATTGACTTTAGTACTTTCTCGATTAAATCATGATCTCTTCTTAATGATGCCGTTGACATGTAATGATTTCAGAGATCTGATCTTCCAATTTAAGTTTAATTTTTAGTAAAATAATTGTTTTAGGCCATTAACTGTCAAAATTATACTGTATTGGTGGTTATTTCCGATCTTTGCAAAGGTTTTAAATTGCTTGATCCAAAATCAAGCAGTATGGGGGATTTAAGGAAGGATTATTCTATTGATAGATTTGTGATCGTCTCTCCTGAAAATAATTCGGTAAATGATTCCAAGAAGTGTCCTTATTGCCCTGGAAATGAATCTATGACTAATCCCTCAACACTTTCTCTGGTTGCAAAGGATGGAATGTTACAAAGGCTTCAAGACACAGAAGATAACTATGTACAGAATTGGTCAGTAAGAGTATTTGAAAGTAAAAATCCTGTTGTTACAACCACTTCTGAAAACTCCTATAGTGATAGACCTCTTTACAGTGAACCTGCTTATGGATATCATTATGTTGTTGTAGCTTCAGAAAAACACAAAGATTCTCTTGCAAGTATATCGACTGAACAATGGTCTAATGTGCTTGTTGTAATTCAAGACAGGCTTAGATGGTTATACACCCAGCGTGGGGTCACATATGTTTCAATATATGTAAATCATGGAAAAGAAGCTGGTGGCTCTACCACTCATGCTCACCTAAACGTTGTAACTTTTTCCACAATTCCTCCTGTTATAGAACAAGAGGCTGAAGCCGCACACAAAATACTAAATGAAAAAGGAATATGTCCAATGTGCCAGACTGTAGGTACTGAAACTGGAGGGCCTAGACAAATACTTCAGACAGAAGGTTTTGTTGCTTTCTGTCCATGGGCTCCATCACATCCATACGAATTTTGGATTTATCCTAAAAAACATATTACGAGTTTTTCTAAAATAACTCAAAAAGAGATAAATGATTTGTCACTAATTTTACGTGCTACTTTAGGTGGACTTGCAAATACGATGAAAAATCTGTCGTATAACATGGTCTTTCATCTTTCTCCAGAAAAGAAAAACAATAGGCAAATTCATTGGCATATCGAAGTATATCCACAGGCTGATCCTTGGTCTGGACTTGAAAGGGGATATGGAGTGTTTCTTAACAAAATACCTCCTGAAAAAGCTGCAGAAGAGCTTGGTTCTGCATGTAGAAAAGAACTTGCCGGTCTTGTTGGAATAGTTTAGACGATCATTTGGTTTATTTAATGAAGTAAGAGATGGATTGTCGTGGCAATTGAAAAATGGATATCTGTCGCAAGTCTTGGCTTGTTTATTATGTTTGTAGCTCAAATGATATCGATTTCCGTATATCTTACTCATCCATCACACGATATTGATCCTTCATCTCAGATCAAAGAATTCATCTCTATTAGTATTGCCCCTGCGATAATTTTATCTGGCTCAGCTTATGTGATGGGGCGAAGATATGGCTCACGACTTGCTGGTTCACTTATCATATCTGGAGGAATAATCACAATCATTGGAATGTATTATGTTACTATTTTGATAAAACAAATTCAGGATGCTTATCTTGTACCTGAACTTACAACGGGTCCTTTCGTATTCATTGCAACTTCAATTCCTGTAATCATAATAGGTTCATTGTTATTCAGATTGAAGCCTATGCCTAAACGCGATTATTTCTTTGATCGATGATCAAATCTCAATGAATTTGAATGTCGCTTAAACCCCATACTCTCATAAAATGAAATAAGATCATCTGAACAATCAAGAATGGTTTTATAACATCCTTTTTTCTCGGCGTATTTCAAAAGTGCATTAACTATTTTTTTTCCTACTCCTTTACCTTGGTATTCTTTTCTTACTACTACATCTTCTATGTGACCTACTTTGCCTCCATCATGGATAAATTTTTGTTCGATCAAAAGGGTTGTTGCACCTATGACTTCTCCATTGTATATTGCAACATAAATTACATGATCTGGATTCTTTGAAATCTTGTCGAAAATAATGCTTGCTTTTTTTGGTTTGATGTGACTTGATTTCCTAAGCGAGTCAAGAGAAAGTAAAAACCCATTGTAAAAGTCTCTTCTTTGTAATTTACGAATCTTGATAGTTGACATACTTTGGTCTAAATCTGACCTAACCGTGCAATATACTGCTGGTATGCACGTCTGTAAGAAGTCTTGTCTCCTATGTCTAGAAAACCTTTCTTTATGAGAAAACCACTTATCTTATTCTTCTTTGCTATGGCATTACGTATTACATCATCCATGCCATATGGTTTGTTGGGAGGTATGAATTTGAATATTCCTGGCTCCATTACATAACACCCTATGTTGATATTTCCTTTAACTTCTGGTTTTTCACGCCATGCTTTTACTTTGTTGGCTTTATCCATCTCTATGAATCCATATTGTAATTTAGTTTTATATTCAAATAATCCCATTGTGACAAATGATTTTTTTCTATGATGATTTGCTATCATGCTTTTTAAATTAAAATCAAATATTGAATCTCCATACAGGCAAACAAATGTATCATCTATGAATTCTTCTGCAGTTTTTAGTTGGCCTGCTGTAGCAAGAGGCCTATTTGCAACAGCATATTCAATTTTTACACCGAACCTACTTCCATCTTCAAAATAATCCTCAATTGTCTTTCTTAGATAGCTGACACAAAGTACAAACGAATCGACCCCGCCTTGTTTTACCCATTCTATCAGATGTTCTAAAAGTGGTTTTTCTCCAAGTGGAAGCATTGCTTTTGGAAGAAACGTGGTATATGGCTGAAGTCTTGTGCCAAGGCCACCAGCTAAAATGACAGCTTTCATGTATTTTATTCTAAATTTCTGGTATTTATGTTGAAGGATGAAAAGATGCTATCTGACTATCTTCAAAATTTTTCTTAATACGTCGGTTGGATTTCTTCCAAAAATTAGGATCATGGCTTCTTTTCCAAAACCTCCTTTATGAAATACAATGTCTGGAGGAGTTTTCAAATTTGTTATTGCTGTTTTGATTCCCCATGATATGGTGCCGCCCTCCTTTTTTCTGATCTCAGGTGGTTCTTCTCTTCTATCATAGGATGAAACTTTCAATCCTTTGGATACTGATTTTTTGATTATCTTGTCACTATACTTTATGTTCAAGCTAGATCTCATGGAATGAAACTTTCTTGTCATTTCTAATACTGCAGATGCAACATGCTTTGATCCTCCATACTTGAGATGACCTGCAACTGTTACAAATTTTCCGGTTCTTACAATTCTACCTTCTAATCCAATTACATCTTTTAGGGTTATTGGATTAGATGTTGAATATACGAAATTTGTTTGGCATTCGGGAATGTATTCATAAATGGATTCTATTGAGCAAAATTCTGAAATGGCGTTTGATAATTGATTTTGAATCGCATCGCCTTTTGATGGTTTGATAATTGCTAGACCTCTTCCTATCTTTATAGCGTTTCTAATCGAGTCTACCGTAAAAAGACGTGCAGAATCAACAGCATCTGATAATTTCTTTCCTCTTGCAATATTTACACATAACACAGCTGAAAAAGTACAACCGCCACCATGACTTTCAAATTTCATTCTGGTATGAGAAAAAACACTGAATTTTTTACCCTCTAAGAGAATATCTGTAACCTTAACTCCTTTGAAAAAATGCCCACCTTTTATTATGACATTTTTTGCTCCCATTTTTTGAATTTTCATAGCCGCATTTTTCATATCTTTTAGAGATTTTATCTTGATGCCTGAGATTTTTTCAGCCTCTGTGACATTTGGAGTAATTATGTGACAAAGAGGAACTAGTAACTTTTTGAAATCTGAAAAAGCACCTTCTGTTTGTAGAATTCCTCCAGTTGTAGATTTGAATATGGGATCAAGGATTATTGGGATTTTGATTTTTTCAAGTTCTGAATGTATTGCTCTTACAGTTTGTTTGTCGTATACCATTCCTATCTTGATTGCGTCTATGTGGAAATCTTCCAAAATTGATCTTATCTGACTTTTTACAAGTAATTGTGAGACTGGTTCTACACCGAAAAACCTTGATGTGTTCTGACTCGTAATTGCAGTTACTACGCTTAAACCATGTGCCCCAAATGCATTGAATGTCTTCATA
>CAVRLU010000041.1:0-27829 GCA_963722115.1 uncultured Nitrososphaerota archaeon | reverse complement strand
TGTAGTAAGTTCAGGCTTGAGGGTCCAAGCAATGCCCATTGCAATAAATGGTATGGAAATCAAGGCAGCAATTTCCAGATAGGTTCTGAATTGTTCTGATTGCTGGGGGCTTGGATTAGACCATATGAAAGGTACAGGTAATGCAGCAGCAAACCAAATGATTGAAAGCATGATAATTATCTTAAGTGCACCTTTCCTTTTTGGTGTCATGTTATAGTCTTGGATTAGGTTCTATTAATTTGATTAGGGTAATCATCTTGTAATGACACCGCCATCTACAGGTAGAATTGCACCAGTAATCCATGAAGAATCTTCCGAAACAAGATAAAGTATGGCCTTTGCAACATCTTCTGGCATTCCTATTCTTCCAATTGGATGCTCTGCAACTGCCATTGATCTATCAATTTCATTTTTAAGATATGGTTGTGTCATATCGGTTTCCACAATTCCAGGACACACACAATTTACGCGTATCTTGTACTTGGCATACTCTATTGCCCATGCCTTTGTAAGTAATACCAATGCTCCTTTTGATGCAGTATATGCATCTGCTTCAAAATTCTCAAATGATTTCAATCCTGCATCTGATGAAACATTGACAATGCAACCATTCGTTTTCATCAAATGTGGTATCACAGTTTTTGTGAAACGAAACTGTCCAGTCAAGTTTACATCAATTACTTCATTCCACTCTTCTTCGGAAATTTCATGTAGTGGTTTTACTTTGGGAAAAATACCTGCATTATTTACTAGAATATCGATTTTACCAAAATGCTCGAGAGTATTTTTTACAACATTTTCTACATCAGTTTTCTCTCGAATGTCACCAACAATTGCTATGGCATTTTTTATTTCTTTTACTGCATTTTCAAGATTTGTTTTGTTCTTTGATGTAATTACTACATCTGCACCATGTTGTGCAAGTAGTATTGCTGTAGCCTTTCCGATTCCCCTACTACCGCCTGTAACAATTGCGACTTTACCAGAAAGTTTCATCTGTATCTAAATTCATACATTGCATAAGATTAGTTTGTCGAAGATAAAATCTTAAAATCTTCATTATTGATGGATCTTCAAAAAGGCATACATATTGATACTGTGATCATAAGTTATGCAAGAGTTTTTTATAATATTTTAGTAAAATGTTATAGAAACATGAAAAAATATACGTAAAATCATAAATATGATGATGTATTATACCACATAATGCAGAAAGATGCAAAATCTACTGCTTAAACGAGCGTGGCTCCGTAGACTGAAATAATAGAATCCGCACTTAGGTGAGGATAAAAGAGGAAATCTCTACTTGTCTACGAACAAGGGCCACGCCACTAAATTTCAAAATACTGTAAAGTAAAAATTAATTTTTAATTTAAAAGATTGAAGATAATTTTATAAAAAGTTTAGAGCTTGAGAGATTCTTTCAATCCCTTGTATCTATTTCTGATTGTTACTTCAGTTACTCCTGCAGCTTGTGCAACATCTTTCTGTGTTTTGTTCTCTCCATTCATGACACATGATAGATACAATGCAGCAGCTGCAAGTCCCATTGGATCCTTTCCAGCAGAAATCTCAATTTCTGCAGCATCTTTTAAGATCTGTAGAGCTCTTCTTTTTGTTTTCTCACTCAAGCCAGCTTTACTTGCAATTCTTGCAACACATTTTATTGGATCAACAACTGGCATTTTCAAATCAAGTTCTCGCAACAAAAGTCTGTAACATCTTGCAACATCCTTTCGTTTTATGTTAATTCCATTTGCAACATCAGTAAGTGTTCTTGGAGTTTCAGTATCTCTACATGCTGCATACAATGCAGCAGTCTACAAGTCCTGGAATTGATCTGCCTCTGACAAGGCCTTTGTCAAGTGCTTTTCTGTAAATATAAGCAGTTTTTTCAATTACTGCATCGGATAACGCAAGTTTGTCTTTTAATCTATCAAGCTCACTGAAAGCCTGTCTAAAGTTTCTATCTACTGGTTCATGAACTTGACTTCTACTATCCCAAGTTCTCAATCTCTCAATTGTACTTTTCATGGATGCAGAAAGTGGTTTTCCAGATGCATCTTTGTCAGCAGGACCAATTATTGTTGCAAGTCCCATATCGTGCATTGCAAGTGAAGTTGGAGTTCCAGTTCTACTTCGGTCCTCATGTTCTTCTTTGGAAAATGATCTCCATTCTGGACCAGATTCTTCTACACGTTCAGTAAGTACAAAACCGCAACCTCCACAAAACATTTCACCTGTAGTATTATCAGTTACCATTGGACCTTTTCCACAACGAGGACAACGTCCACCGCCACCAAAAGATTCGCGAGCCATATTATATCTTATAAGAATTTCGGTTAACATAGATAAAAAGGTTTAACTATGAGTAGGAATTGTATAATTTATTAAAATTTAATTAAATTTTAGAGAAATTATAATATTTATGTCCTTAATTTATAGAAATTATAATATTTACCCATTGCATTCTTTTGAAATAATCTACTTTTGAATTATGATTGCTCTGAATTTTATTCAAATTGAATCTTCTCAAATATCATTTTAATTTATTTGAAAAAAATTACTAAATTATTTTTTCAAAAATTTATTTTAAAAATTATTTTTTCAAAAAATTATTTGTGGTCAGAAGCAAAACCTTAAATACATTTGTTTTGAAGAACCCGCATTAAATAAAATGGAACAATGTCCACTTTGTTGTGAATCCCAGTCGTCTAACCAGGCATTGGCGATTCACCTAAAGAAAATCCATCCACAGAGAAATACTGCAATTCAGATAATGCAATAAAACTCTGTGCGGGGATAGGCGTAGGATATATCCAATCAAGGTTATCCACGAATTTTTGGTTTTTTATTAAAAATAAAAACAAAGCGTAAGCTGTACTGAATGGGATGTTTTGTCAGCTAAATTTAGCATACTGTGAACCGTATTTCACACCTGAAATTAAAAACCAATTATTTTAGTGGTAACCATGACAACATTTGCAAACAACTGGCAAAAGCCACAAACACCAAGCATTGGTGAAAAATTTAATGATGTAATAAAACCAAAAGGTGCGTTAAAACCAAGACTAGAGAATGGCATCAAAAGACTCCAGACTCAAATTGGAAAACTTGATGGAATGATTACAAAGCTAAAACAAAGAGATGAAAAATTATTCAAGAGAATTGTAGTTGCAACACAGAATCATGATATTACTACAAGTAAGGTTTTATCAAAAGAATTATCTGAAGTTAGAAAAGTAACAAAGCTTTTAGGAAATGCTAGAATTGCTCTAGAACAGATTGAGCTTAGACTTAGCACATTCCATGATCTAGGAGACACTGTGGTAACCATCATGCCAACAATAGGCTTGATGAAAAACCTAAGATCCTCGCTTATTAGATTCATGCCAGAAGTCTGACCGTGAGCTAACTGGAATGACTGAAATGCTAGGCGGTCTTATGACGGACACATTCCATAGTGGAGACTTTGGAATTGACTCTGAGGCTACAAGTGAAGAATCCGAGAAGATTCTTCAAGAAGCTTCAGCAGTTGCAGAGGCAGCAATTAATGACAAACTGCCATCTATGCCTGCAGGTCAATCTTCCTCAGCCCGTTACGTCTAGACTATCTTATTTGATAGTCTGTAGCGGAAATATACCTGGAATAAGACTAGCGATACTACTAGTATAACTGAGGCAGAAAGGAACATAGTTGCATATCCTAGGAATTTTGTTAGCTCACCGGTTACCAGTGAACCAATGAATATCCCTACTCCTGTTACTGCACTATTTACTCCAAGATATTTTCCTTCAAATCCCTGTGGGATACTCTTGAAAAATATTACAGAACTAGATGTACTAAAAATTGAAAATCCGATTACCATTAGACAAGCTGATGCTATTGTCATTGGGAATCCAGATATTCCTGTCATGAAAAGTAATGAAATAGCAGGAATAGTTACAGCCAAAATTCGAGGTATGTACGCTAATATCGTGGATCTTTCTTCTCCAAACTTTGATATGATTTTTGGAGCAATAAAAAAAACCAATAACATTGTTGTCGTTTGAATCATGTAATTTAGAAAGACATCGGAGTTTGAAAAATTCTGATTTTTCAAAAATGGTGTCCACGCAGTAAAGTAGATGTTGCTTCCAAAGTAGAAAAAGAATGATGCTAGATAAAATATGCCAATCTCATGACTTATTCTTCCTCTAAATATTGTAGTTATGTGCCTAAAATCATATGCCTCCAAGACTTTTGGAAAGACAAAATGATGATTGCTAATTGAATAACGTAGACCGTGTAAAGAGTGTGCAATACTGCTTCTCTCAAGATGTACTCCATCACCTTTTACGGCAGTACTCAAAACCATGGTTGCACCACTTGATACGGCACATATTAGAAAATATGGTCTTAGATCAAAATAAAAACTTCCAACTGTTCCGATGGCCATAGCCACTAACATTCCAATAGTGCCGATAATTGATGTCCGTGCAAATAACCAACTCCAGAGATTTTTTTGTACTGATTCCATTACAAGAAGTTGTGTCACTGGACCTCTTGCTACCAAAAAAAATCCGAGAATTGTTGCTAATCCATAAAGAATGTAAATTGAACTAGTAAGATACATTCCCAGACAACAAAGCAGAACAAAAAAGGATGAAAGAACAAGTATTAGTCTTTTAGTATGAAATCTGTCGATTATTTTTCCCCAGACTAATGAACCAATAGCTATTGCACCATTCTCTAAAGCGGATATGATTGCTACCTCGCCTATATTGCCCCCCAGAAAGATCACGTATAATGGAATTACAGTGCTTAATCCTTGAGCAGTAATCTGAGACGGTAACAAATACCATATCCATCGCTTAGCTTTGAGTTGCATCTTTCTAGATAATCAGAGATTAGCCGTTATTGTATAATGCATTTGAAAAATCTCCATAGTTTTGTCTATCTTTGTTACAGGTGAAAAAATCTGATCATGCAAGAGTGTGGAGACCACACACGATGAGTGTGATGGACTCAAAGCATTGATGACCATTGTCATCATTTTCCTTCGGGGGTACCTTGGGAGCTTGTGTTGAAGGATTTAACCTTGCAACATCACACATTGCCTGCATGATTCCTATTCAGGGAGGATGCCCTTTGATAGGGACTAACAATACGTGAATAAAATATTTAAAGTTTGTGTATAAATGATATTTAAAATTTAGAATTTATCCAACTAATCAAAGTTGTTACATGATTTTTGGAATATCTTGAAATTTTTCTATGAAAGCTTTTATGATATGATGATGTAGTTTAGTCATGAAAAAGGACGTGGATGTGTATCAGCTTATTTATGAATCAAATCTGGACAGCAAGTTAGAACAGATTCTAATTGGATTGGTAAAAGACAATCCTTCTCCGAAGATTGAATCAATAATTCAAAAATTCCTTCTATACGTTCAACACTCCACAGAAAATTTCTGGACTACCTATTATAGCGCAAAAACATATGAGGAAAAACTGGATTGTTACTATCAATATTCTAAGAATCAATGTCTTGCAACTGAAGTACTGGTAAGAGATCTAGGCTCATTATCATCTGATGATGAAATAAAGGAAAATCTAGATGCTCTAGTAAAAGAGAGTTTTACATTCTAAGTTAGAGAAGACTCTGTCTTTGGTCGTGGTCTCTTTGAATTTTGCAATCTTATTACCTTCCTCATTTACAACCTGATCAATACTGATTAGTCTTTCTCGCAGATTAGTAATCATTGTCGCAACATCATCTGCTTCTTTCTCAACCTCGCCTCTTTTTTGTTGCAATGTCTTAATACCTTGTTTTTCTTCTTCTATGTATTGACCTACTTTAACAAGTTTCTCCTTTAGATTTTTGATATCTACTGATTCGTCTTCGATACTCTTTTCTAGGTTAGTTCGCTTGTCTTTGAGATCCTTAATCATTAGACCTACATAGTCAATTGCTTCTTCTAACTTGGTTCTCTTATCCATTAATGCCTTAATTCCTATGTCCTCGCCTGATGTGCTCATACGAGTTTGTTGAATAGGTTCCGGTATTTTTACTTGTTCTGAAGGGTGAAAACGTGATTCTTCTATGACTTCTGATGTTTTTGTACCCTCTATCTTTGGTTCGTATTGAAAAGTCTTACCTGACGAATCAGTCACATTGTCTTTTGTTCCTGAAGAAATCGATTCAAACTCATCCTTCTTCTTTCGAAACTTGTCAAACATATCGCTTATGGGATATGTTATTTTTAATATATAAAAAGTTAATAAATGAAAACTATTTTTTGGCTAGATTTTGTGCTTACTTTAAATCAAAAACCCATAAAAACATTGGATTGAGATATATTTAGAGAATAGAATCTTTGGTTCGAGTCACTTGAAAAATAACAAAGTCGACCTTCTTCCAATTGTTGAAGACATCATAGGATTAGATCCAATGATGAGATTTGCAGCAATAATAGACCTAAAAGGAAACATATCTGAGGCTATAATGAAGGAAGGCAAGACTTCTCTAAAGTCACAAAAGGAAGAAGAGCACTTTTGTAAGCAAGTTGCCATGAGGAGGAAAATCCGACAACAATTCGATAAGAGTCTTGGACCCGTAAATTATGTACATATTGAACGTCAAAAGATTACTCAGATTGTTATCTATCCTAAACGGAAGACTGTCTATGTGACAATGGAACCAAATATGAACATAAAACGGAAACTGGAAATTGTAGAATCAATCAAAAAGAAAACTGGAAAATTATAAAAAATTAAGGAGAATAAAATTTTCCAAGATAACTAGATTTACTATTACTATGGGGGGAGTTCTACTATATCCATGATAGCAAGACGTGTAACGCCTTTGACTAATATGATAAAACACTCGCCCTGACAATCTCATCTCGTTAAAGGCCATCATGTTATATCTACTTCCTAACAAAATACTCTTTTACCATGTATGATCTCTACTTGATTATCTTCCCCCCGCTTCTCAATAACTGAAAAATTGACTGTTTCCAAGTCTGCAACAGCCGTTCCGCTATGTGTTCCGCTATAGAATTTCATACTGTCCCTGATAAAACATCGGTTCTATAGTATGTCCATGTCAAAACAACAATACAGATCAGAAATGGGCATCATAGCCGATATTCTTGGTGTAACTATGGATGGAGGAACACAAGGAGTAATTGTCTCTGCCATATCCAGAAGAGCAAATCTATCGCATTATGCTGTGCTTGAGAAATGCCAGAAATTGATAGATGCTGGATTGGTAGAATCAATGAAAGCCGAAAGAAATAGGCTGTTTAGAGTTACAGAGAAGGGAATAAGATTCTTCCAAGAATTCCAAAGATTCCAGGGCGTGATGCAAGGACTTAACCTCAGGTATTAGTAATGCCTCGAGAATGTCAAGTGATTGAGGTACAAGAAGTATTACCGGAAGGAATGATTTTTGTAAGGATCAATTATATCCTCACAGCAATGGTTAGAGCGCCAGTTATAGCGGCATGCTTCATTTTACTTACTCTCTCTTCCTTTGTCCAGTACGCTGTAGGCAGTCCTAAAGTTCTTGATTTTACAATCTACACCGATGGAACTACTCATGTTTTTTATCAAACTGATGTAGATCCACAATCACCAGATTCTACTCTAAATCTATATGGTAATAGCATTGAAAATCTTGTTGTACAAGATGAAAATGGAACATTACTTTCAAGTAAAGTAAATGAAAATACTACAACAGTTGAAACTCTAGGATCTTCTACCATTAAGGCAGATTACGATACTCCAGATTTGATCTCAAAGAATGGAAAAACATGGACTTTTCATGTAAATTCACCAATTGATTATTCTATACTTTTACCAAAAAATTCAGTAATTGTTGGAATGAGTGTATCCCCATTAAACTTGCAAATAGTTGATGATCAGTCACTTATTTCATTACCAAGTGGTTCATCCGAGATCAACTATATCATTGGTGTCTTAGGAACAAGTCAGACCGCTACTTTAGCAATACAAAAAGCTCAAGATTTTATTAATACTATAACATCTACAGGTGTAAAAACTCCGATGGCTCTTGCAAAGCTTGAGGAAGCCAGATCGGATTTTAATCAAGGCAAGTATTCTGATGCTGAATCTCTTGCTAATGCAGCCAAAAGTCTTGCACTTCAGGAACAACAAATTACTAATTCTGTACCACAGACATCACTCTGATAATTTACTGATTTCTCTTTTAATTGTAGGAGGTATTGTTGCAGCGGGAGCAACCGGAGTTATAATAATGAAAAGAACAAGATCTAGTAATACTATAACTCCAAGTGATATTGCAAAGACCAACTACACTGCACCAGACAAGGAGACAATTTACAAACTCAAACCAGAATTACGTCAAGATGACAAGGATATTGTGGCATTTATCTCTGAAAAGGGAGGCCAAGTATTTGAAAGTGACCTACGAAAGAAATTCTTGATGCCACGTACAACAATGTGGCGTGCTGTTAAACGACTTGAAAGAGAAGATATAGTTGAAATAGAAAAGGTTGATCAACAAAATCTCATTAAACTTCGAAAAATTGAGGAGGATGAGAAATGAAGACTTTAGCAATTATTCTCTTGGCTTTAGTTGGAACGTTGATCCTAAATAACCCAATTCAATCCTATGCAGATCCCCAACTTGATGCCTTACTACAAATTGCTACACAAGCAAGAGAAAATCTGAGGATGAACATTTCACAAATTAATAATGTTCCTGATGAAATTACAAATCTCTTCAAACAAGGCTCTAATGAAACCGACGCATTATCTAATGCAATAGATAAGAAGGATGTTGTATCAGCAAGACAACATTTCCTCTCTGCCATGAATTTCTTCAAAACTACTAATGATAAGATAAGTTCTCTTAATGCAACACAAGTAAATAACCAACAACAAACAGACACATCACAATTACAAAGTGAAATTACAAGAATAGCAAAGATTGGTGAGACACTAAAAACAATATCAATAACAAACCATGCAAGTTTTGATTTTACGCAATTTGATCAACTAATTCAGAAAGCAAAACAAGATCTTGATAATGGTAATATTAGTAAAGCATCAAAATCAATTGAGGAAGCAAACCGTATTGTAATTGATGCTCATCATTCTCTTACGGAAGTTGCACAACAAAGGACTTCTGATCGGGCAAAGGACTTTACAGAAAAACAGATTGAGAGACTTGACAAAATGGGAAATATGACTCAAAATTCTATGACACAGGCACCACAAGTTTCACCCATGACTAAAACTAGCTCTAATTTTACATCCTATGAAAATCCAAAAGACATGGCTGCAAAACTAAAGAAACTTGCAGCAGAAGGTAAAGTTGATGAAGCTTTGAAAGTGATAAAATCATTTGAAGCGCATCAAAAGTAATCAAAAACTATGAAAATCCATAATACTCTCAAAATAATAAGACTAAAAGTTATAGAAACTAACGAACCAGAATCGCAAGTAATACACAAGAAGTATTATTTCCTAATAACAAGATAATATGAGTAAGGGATCTCAAGAAAATTATCTTAAAAGAACTAAAAAGAAATAATCCTAGAATTACTACCCACGGTGTGGTACAAAGCTTACATAAAATTCATATAGATTTTTACTAGAACCAAAGGAGATGACTTCAAAGCAAATTTCTGTAGGTATAGGAATCCCAATGATTGTAGTTGGTGTTATACTTGCTTTTCTTTTAGCACCTATGCAGGCTGACCTAAAAGATACGGTCGAATTTGTAGGAAGTCTTATTGGAATACTTGGAGTCCTAATTTTTATAGCAGGATTATTTTCAAGAAAAGTACCCCAAATTACATCCTAGATCCTCATAATTTCTATTGAGAGGAGATATTCAATAGACTTGAAGAAGGTTTGATCATCAATTTTTAACGAGTTAATTACTTTGGCAAAAAATCATTCATAAGAAGATCCAATTAAATAAATAATGAACAGGTACAGATCGAATACTTGAACGTAAGACTATATGAAATATTCACATCTGTTGAAGGAGAGGGAATATTGTATGGTACAAAAACTCTCTTTGTGAGATTATCTGGTTGTCCCTTCAAGTGCTTTTATTGTGATACCAAAGATGCGCTTCCAATGAATTCGGGAAAAGAATATTCAATTAGTAAAGCAAAGGAGATCATTCAGAAAAATCTGAAAAAAAATACATACAAAGTCAATTTTACAGGTGGGGATCCACTGGCTCAATCTAAAGCCGTTGCAGAACTAGCAAAGTTTGTTCAAGGAAAAAAAATTCCTACATATTTAGAATCATCCTGCTATGACTCTTCAAAGTTTGCACAAGTTCTTCCTTACATGGATTTTATAAAAATTGAATTTAAAACTCCAGAATCTGGTTTTGTTGATACAAAACATTATTCTAAACTTTTAGAAAATGAGCTTGCATGTCTTAGAATAGCCAAGAAATCAAAGAAAATTACATACATCAAAGTAGTAATAAGTTCAAAAACTCAGCTGGATTCATTTAAGAAACTGCTTAGACAGATATTCAAAATTATATCCAAAGCAGAACTTGCAGGATTTATAATACAGCCTACATATGGTATTTCAGAGCCTAGTTTGGAACAACTATTCAGCTTTTATGATGCAGTTTATACTTATTATGATCAAGTTAGAATAGTACCACAGCTACACAAATTCATAGGTGCACCATGATGAATAAAGATAGAGTAAAACGACTAATCCGAGAAATAATTGCAGAGATAGGTGAAGATCCGACAAGAGAAGGCCTGGTTGATACACCAAGCAGAATAGCCGATATGTATGAAGAGATTTTCAAGGGATATGAAGGAGAGTCAGAACTTTCAGTAAAGTTTTCTGAGGATTCTGATATTGTAATTGCAAAAGACATTCAATTTTATTCCATGTGTGAACATCATATGTTACCATTCTACGGAAAAGTAAGTATAGCATATGCACCAGATGGCAAAGTATTTGGGATATCCAAATTGGTGCGTCTTGTAGAAAAATATTCTGCTAGATTGCAAATACAAGAACGAATAACGAAGAATATAGCTGATGAACTATACTCCGAAGGAGTCAAGGGTGTAATTGTAATTGCAGAAGGTGAACATCTTTGTATGAAAATGCGAGGAGTAAGAAATGATGCTATAGTAACAACAATAGCGTCAAGAGGAATTTATGATAAAAAAGAAGCTAGATCAGACGTTCTTAATTTGATATATAATGGAAAATCCAAGCTAAATATTGTCTGATCTAAAAAATTAAATAATAACATCTGATGCAATACAGCCATGGGCGCACATAATAACATACATGTTCCAAAAGAGTCTTGGCCTTACTTTATGTGGTATGCCATAGAATTTTTCATTGCACTTGGAGTTGGATTGGGAATTTCCCTAAATTCGATGGATTATTTCAAGAAAATTGGGTTCAATGATTCCATGACAACATGGACTTTTTGGGGGATTGTGGGCATTGTGTTTCTAGTCTATTATCTAATTGTAAGACCTATCATTCTTAGAAAACCAATATTGTCAAAAATCTAGAATCTTGTTGAATACTTGGTTTTATCCAAAATCTTAGATTGACGAAACGCTAATTTTCTATTATTACAAGACTCACATTTCCCACAATGAATCTTGGTATTTCCATAGCAACTCCAACTTTTAAAAATATGTTCGCTCAACTCTGCATATCCGTTTTTTAGAAGATCACTCTTTGAGAGATTTTCCATAAATGGACTCCAAATTCTAATCCTTTTTCTGAGACCAAGTTTTATCCCATCAATCTCTCCTTCATTCAAGGCCTTTGAAAGTAATCTTGCAAATGCAGGCCTACAATCTGGATATCTCATATCTCCTAAATGAGCACCATAGGCAACAAGTTCAGCTTTTTTTGAAAATGCCCAAGCCGAAGCTATGCTAAGAAAAATAGCATTTCTTATTGGAGCAACTATTGAATAATCAAATTTTGAGGGAATTTCTATTTTAGAATTGGTTAGGGCATTTGTCCTTTCATACAAATCTTTCATAAATCCTATGTCTACTACTTTATGTTCTTTGAATTTTAGTAATTTTGAAAATTGTTGTGCAACTTTTACTTCTTTACCTGCTTTCTGACCATAAGAAAAAGTTATTCCATAAAGATCATATTGTTTTCTAAGATATGTGGCAGTACATACTGAATCCAAACCTCCGCTAAACACTATAACAGCTTTCAATTCGAAAACATTCCAATCAGACCAAATAAAATGTTTGACTATGCAATAGAGAGTAATACTGCTCCAGACAAAATCATAACAGATCCCATAATAACTCTGAGTATATTTCGCTTGTGAACTATTTCTTTAAAATACAAAACTCCCCAAGATACAGCAAAAAGTGTAGCTGTTTGAGAAATAGGATATGCTACTGTAATCCCTATTGAGGCTATGGCTATCAAGACTGCTAAACTTCCTAAATTAAATAAACTCCCAGAAACCACTCCAGCTATAATCTCTTTTTTGATCCATCTTCGTGATAAAAATAGTAGAGGTACTCCAATTACAAAAATGGATAGACTCGATGAAAAGAATCCTGATTGAAGTGTATGCGTTGCTTGCATTGGTATGACATATGAACCTCCTACAATACCTGAAGCTGCAGCAATGAAGTATCCTTTTCTTTGAACAACTGAGGCCTTTGCAGCACTTGCAACGAATGGTAAACCTGCTAATAGTAAACCGATTGCACCAATAGCTAATATCATATAATTGAATTTCTCTCCAAAGAACAAAATTCCCCAGATAAAAGAAACTAGAATACTAAAACCTGCAAGAAATGGAGAAGTTCTAGAAAGTCCTATCAATCTAACAGAATAAAGTGCAAGGATATTTCCTGCAGTCCATATTGCTCCACTGAGAAGACCACTAGGTAAAATATCAAATCCCCAAAAAAAAGCTATTGGTATTGCAAAAAGAAGAACTCCTATTCCCGTAGATCCTTGCAACTGCCAAATATTTACAACATTAACTTTTCTAACTGGAACAAAAAAAGTTCCCCAACAAATAGCCGAACCAATAGCTGAAGTCAACCCAGAAGCATTCAAAGGTGGTTTGACTGTAAGAATAGCAGTATAATATAGATTCTATTCAAGAAATTAAATATTCTGTCTGTCTTTAGAGTTTTCCAGTATCATCCCAGTACTTGAGCCAATTAGTTGCAATCTCATTTTTTATAGTTGACAGACAAGGGCGCTAAACTGGTACAACAGTTGATCGCTATTCAGAAATTAGTTCTATAAACTCGACAGTTTTCTATATTGTTATAGTATGCTATGATGTCATACATACGAATATCTTAAATAGAAAACGTCCGGTACTAATTCATGTCCCGGACGAAACAAGTTCTGGATTTAGATTATGAAAAGATACCTAGGAGATTAGAATGGAAGACTGTTCTACGAATACTTGGTTTCTTACATCATAATAGTAAATCAAGGAAGACACGTATTTCTATGACATGTAATCTTGGCTACAAAAGATGTGTACAATATCTTAATTGGCTTGAAATGATGGATCTAATTAAAAAAGACTCAGACAAAGATGGTTCACATTTGATTAGCATGAGCGAACGAGGAATTGAACTTGTTCTAAAGTTTCAGAATTAATAGAATCTTTTATAATTTCAGAAGATAATAACATGACAATGTTACTTATTGCTGTAGTACTATTGTACTAGTAAGCGCGGCTTAATTACTAGTTTTGTATTGTACCGTACATGCTTTACCATAACCGCGATATGCCGTGTGAAACATACGGTATGGACAATAGATCGTGCGGTATGAAGACTAGTCCACTTTATACACACAAAAAGCATAAAGGAGAATAAAAAATGAAAATACAAAACAACAAAAAGAAATTAACTACAATCTTACCAGCAATTGTAGTAGGCGTTATAATGGCAACTATGTTTGCTAACAGTCCTATTCTGATGAAAGCTGATGCTATAGCGACTTCAACAGGTCATCCTAGACCGTTAGCACCTCTGTCATTTTCAACCACCATTAATGGTCATGAGAATGCAGAAATTGTGGCAACAGTAAACAGAGGAGAAACGTCTCAACTTGACGTACTGGCTACACCATTAATCAATGGAATAAGTGGTAATATGGAAGTATACAGCTCTTTACCACAATGTGGAACAATAAATGTAAGTGTTGGGTGTACACCATCTGGAATATCAGTATCACTGCCCTCTAGTAGTAGAGTGTCATCAATTGCACACATGCCGTTGACCATCTCAGTGTCTAAGGATATGCCTCCAGGAACATATTGGTATAGCCTTGCTACCATTCCAATAAATGATCCATCCCAGAATCTCCCTACAAGCCTCTGGCTACGTTGAAGCCTTTGCAATCAAGGTAGTGTAGAGGTTTGAGGATCATGAAAACAAAACCTCAATACATTACAGCCATTCTAGGTCTTGCACTGTTGTCATCCACAATGGGAATACCTCAAGTATTGGCAACAAGCAATACTTGGTATGCTTCTGCAGTTCAAGTTTTCACTACTAGTCCAAATGAACTAGCTAGCCATCTAGGAGTTCCGCCTTTACCAAGCACAAGTGCTGAGCCTGACACTATATTGTGGATTGGTGGTGACTCTAATAATGTAAGTTATCTGGATCAGCCTGAACTCAGAGCAATATCGTCAACAAGTCACTGGACAGGTGTCTTCGAAGTGTACAACTATAACACTAATAATTATGCAGAGCCACAAGTTGTAACCAATGTGTTGCCAAATCCAACTGATACTGTAATTCTGGATGTATACCTAACAGGAGCAGGTTGGAGTTGCCAAACTGTCACTGATACGACAACTTCTGCAACAGCAAGTCATTGTTTCAGCGCAAACAACTATGGCACCACATTTGCGAATGCATCTGCAGAGGCTAGAGAGTTACTACAATACCGCTTCGTATTTCCATCCGATGGATGGCACGATCAGCTTCACTAGTTTCAACCAATATGTGGGTGGAGTAGCAGACTCGGTTGTGTCAACAAGTCAAAGTGGTGGTACGGGAGTCTTGCAGTTAGTTCTTTCATCATGTATAACTTCGTCTGGTGGCACAGGATCCGCATCAATTACCCTGACCAACTGCTAGGATCAACATCCTCTCTTTTTTTATTTTATAAACTAGTTATTTCTGTCAGAGAACTCAATGCATCAAAAAATATGACTTGATATGTAATAATCACGTTGATATTATTAGTAAAGTCTAAAAATAATGATTGTACCGTACCTTCCATATGCAAAGTCTCCGTCTTTCAATAATTGTACTCATAATCGCACTGATGAGTTTTTCAAATCAATTGTCTTTTGCTCAAGAAACCTCTCTCACTCAAGTATTATATCAAGCAAATTTGGATAAACTCAATTATAAAAACACTGATATTTTACACATGTTTCTTGCAGGCAAACCTAATGGTACGGTCAACTTGAAGATACTTGATCATTCTAATTTGAAAAAATTCTCTGATGTTATACATCTTGGAAACGATGGTCTAGCACTATATTCCCTAAATCTTACATCATATGGACCTGATGCTTATTTTGCAATATTGAATAAAGATAATTATCATACCATGAAATTAGATTTTGTAGTTAATCTGGCCCCTTCTAAAGGGTATAGAGTAGAGATGAATACGACAAAAATAGAGTTTCATTTGGGGGATCCTATTCCAATAAGCGGCATACTTGATGCCAACTCTACTATCCATGTAACATTAACAGATCCTGAAAACATGTTGCAATACTCCAATACAACACAATCTGATGCAACTGGAATATTTTCTACAATACTTCATTTACCAATTCATTCCACTATGGGCATATGGAAGATTGATGCAGCAAACGATAAGCATAGTAGACAATCAATTATACTAGTACATCCAAGCAATCAGACAACTTCCAAGAATTCTATGCATTGTTGTGATGGACCAGTTGTGGCAACCAACATGAATTCACCTCTAAAACAATTCAAGTCGGGAATTGCACTAGGCGATATTGTATGTAAATCTAATTTACAGTTAATTATGAAAACAGAAGATCATTCTCCTGTATGTGTGAAACCTAACACTGCATCCATTCTTTTACAACGTAATGGTTGGACTATGGTCAGTTCCGATTCAAACAATTTTGAGCTTAATAACATGAGTCAAAATAAACAACAGAATTATTTGCCAAACATATCTCAACGACTCATAAGTATGACAATAGGAGGAAATACAGGTACACTATCATATTTGCCTATAATGGTATCAGATAAAATTATTCTTGAAAAACCATCCAATAGTGTTATTTTACAAAAATTACATCCAGATTGGCAAAATAGAAAATCACCATCCAATAGCGTCTTTGAAGTTAATGATGAAAATGGTAATAATATTGGGGCTTCATTTTTTCAACAAGATACCTTGGGTATTGAAAGTCTTGGTCCCTCCTCAGATATGATGGTAATCTTTGATAACCCATTCAATATGCCAATAAAGAGTATTGTTAGTATTGCTACCATAACATATTCCATGGATGAAATTGGCCCTACTAATTCCACATATCATCTAAAATTTGCTTCACTTTATCCTGTCAAGATCAACTTACCCAGCGGAATTGAACTAGTATCAAATAATACCAAAACTTATTCAGAATTCTGGACAAAAGACTATTCTGGAAATATCATCAGTTCAAATTCTACTTACATTCAATATGGTGATTCTAAAGTGAAAATTCAAGACATAATATTGTATGACATGACATTTAAATGAAAAACCAGTTAGTCATGCAAAAATAAAATTAAAAAAATTGGCTATGAAAAAAGGAATCAGTGTTCAAGAATCGGTCTTCTAGGTTTCATTTAACGTAATACATGGCCACAGTTGGAACAAAACGAAGAATTGCGGACATTCTTTGTTCCACAACGTAAACAAACTGAGACATTGTGTATGATTGAAGATCTTCACATTTCCTACTTTTACACCATTATTTGCCTCTTATCAGGAGTAATTATTACAGTAAACTCGGTTTCTATTCTAAATGTATACTCTAAAGTTTAATTTCCGCTAAAATATTTTTCTTATATGCAATATCTAAAGGTCGAACGAGAAGGAGAAGTTGTTCAAATTACAATCAACAGACAAGACAAACTAAATGCTATGAATCTAGATGTCATGGATGAATTTATTTCTCTATTGGATAGATCTGGAAAAAGATTCTTCACGAGTAATTATTATCACTGGTGATGGCCCTAAAGCTTTCTCAGCTGGTGCAGATATTGAATATATGAGTAATATCGGACCCACCGAGGCAGAAAAATATGCACTTCGAGGACATGAAGTTCTAAATAGAATTGAAAAATTAGAAAAACCTGTAATTGCTGCAGTTAATGGTTATGCACTGGGCGGAGGGTGTGAACTTGCACTTTCATGTGATATCAGATTTGCTTCACCTAATGCACAACTTGGTCAACCAGAAGTTACATTAGGGATTTGTCCAGGCTGGGGAGGCACACAAAGACTATTGCGAATTGTGGGTCCGGCAAGAGCTAAAGATCTCATATTTTCTGGTAGAAAAATTACGGCAGAAGAAGCACTCTCAATGGGTTTGATAAATAAAATATTTCCTTCTGAGAGTTTACTTTCTGAAACTAAAGCATATGCAAAAATATTATCAAAAAATAGTAGTTTTGCAATAGGGATTTCCAAAATGCTTGTAAACAGAGGAACTGACGCTAATCTTGATACCGGATTAAAACTTGAAATCTATTCGTGGGCAGTATGTTTTTCAACAAAAGAGCGAGAGGAACGAATGCGCAAATTCATTGAAAAAAAATAACTATAATACAAAAGCGCCTTTACTTGGTCTACAAATTACTGTAGTACATTTTGTATTCAGCTGTTGCAAATCCCTTTTCCATTGCTTTACAGATCTTGTTATGATCTGCAGATTTTGATGTAAATGAAATTATTGATGGACCAGCACCACTTATGGTGACACCTAACGCGCCTGCCCTAAGCGCATTTATTTTCACCTTGTCAAAACCTGGAATCAAATGCTTCCTTGCAGGTTCAACAATTATGTCTTTTATTGAATGACCAATTAATTCCACATCTTTTTTGATAAATCCTGCAGTTATTGCAGATGCATTAGAGAGATTCTTTACATAATCAGATAATTTTACTTGCTGAGGTAATACTCCTCTAGATACCTCTGTCTTTTTCTTTGGAACAATAATTTTTGGTATTGCTATACATAAGACCAAGTCCTTTGGAGGATCAATTTTTATCACATCAAGTGGGTCTGTTCTTACTATTACAAATCCACCCAGAACTGATGCACTAACATTATCATAATGAATAGATCCCGCACTAGCTCTTTCTCCCATTCCGGCAAATTTTACCAAAGTATTTTGATCAAGATCAAGACCAAATAGTGCATCAAATGCAATTGCTGCAGCTGCTGCTGATGCTGCACTACTACCCATTCCAAATCCAGCTGGAACTCCTTTCTTAATTGTAATCCTAAGTCCAGATTTTATCTTAAATTTTTTTGACATTTCTTTTATTACCAACCCTGCAGAATTTTTCTCTGGTTCAAGAGGAACTGAACCTGAACTCTCAATGGTAATTTTGTTACCTTCCTTTGTCAACTGGACCTCATCATAATATGCATCAAGTGCCAAGCCAAATACATCAAAACCGGGACCCAAGTTAGCAGTAGAACAAGGAGCTCTTGCAATTACGCTTTGCATTAATCCTCTACCTCTTCCCCTAAATTGAGTACACGACTTAGAGCAGCTTGAAGATTAACCATTCCTTCTCCAGTAGCACTAGAAATTGGAATCATTCCTTGGGCAAATCCTCCTAAATTCAGACTTCTAAGAATATTAGTTGCAAGAGTATAATTTTCACCATCAGCATCTTTAGCAAGAGCATCTTCAAGACTTGCCATGTTTGTTGACCATTTTAGTATGTCTTTAATCTTATCTTCAATAAGATCTGTTTTTGTTAGAACATTTATCTGCGATAAACCTAATCTCAATTTTACTGAAGTAGCAAGTAACGCAATTGAGACAAAATTGGTAGGTGATGTAATCAATGATCCATCGTGAAGAAATATTGATGCTTTTTCTTCTACATTCAAGTTCTGTATGAGGAAAGGTCCGCTTGCTCTGTAGGCAAACAACTCAATTTGACCAGGCGTATCCACTATAAGATAATCCGGATTCACATTATCTATTTCATTTTGTAGATGATCTATTTTTGATGCAATAAGGTCATTTGCCATAATCATGGCTCCATTGGGTCCAAGATCGTATTGCTTCATAATTGCTACAATATCAATATAGTCTCTAACATCAATGTCGCATGTGTATGGCAAATTCTCTACACCTGGATCTAAGTTTAGCATTCCAACAAAGGCGCCATTTCTAGAATAATAATCAAGAATTTTGGAAGCTTAACAATGACTTTCCGGATCCCGCAGTTCCAACTAAAAAAATTGCCTTCATTTTTCTGATAATTTATTTTATGTTGGGCTTATATTTCCATCCATGAGTAAGGCAGGCAATGAATTGGAAACTCCTTGCTATTCCTGTTAGTGTAATTCCATTTCTTATCATTGCTGCCACATTTAATGTAAGTTTAGAGAATATTCTTGCAATAGGCATCATACCTTTTGTGGGTGCCTCAATAGCTATGGCAGGTAAGCTATTCACTCAAGGACTAAAGTTCAATTATCTTGTAAAGAAATTCTTGGGACCTGTAGATGTAAACTGGCGAACAATTTCTGTAAGAGTAGGTAGTGAATTTGTCACATCTACTACTCCATCTTTTGTGGGGGGTGAGTTGGTTAGAATAATGTGGTTAGGTAAGAAGGGCGTTCCAATTGGAAAGGCATCTTGGGTAACAATAATTGAGATTGTAACTGAAGTACTAGTTTCAGGAGTATTTGCAATTACTGCTGCAGTGATCTCATTTGTAAATGGTGCTTATGCTATAGGAATAACAATACTTGCAATTAGTATCCCTATAACAGGACTCTGGTCTACATTGTTCTTTTTATCGTCAAAAAGAACATTCCAAGTACCTAGTTGGGCTTCTAGAATTGCCACAAGAATAGGAAAAGAGCGTTCTGCAAAATACATTGACAAAACCAATCTTTGGATGAAAGAAATTTGTGATATGAGCAGGCAAACTCTTCATACAAAAGAAATCAAAAAAGCATTTGTAGTCTCAATAATAATTTCTGTATTTACATGGTCACTTTATGGTCTTTCTTTTATGATAATTGCAAATGGTGCAGGTTATGTGATAGACTTTTTCCATTCTCTAATGGCTACAATGGCATCAATTGCAGTTGGTAATTTACCAATCACTATTGGTGGATCAGGCCTGACTGAATTTTCAATCTGGGCATATTTGGGACACTTGAATAGCTTGACATTTGAGGCTGCTAAGAATAGTCTACAATGGAATATTGTGATCGGATGGAGAATAGCCACTTATCATGTTGGTCTTGTGATAAGCTGGATATTTCTCATGAAAGTAGTCTATCCAAGCATAAAGAAGACTAAGACTGTATAGAAAGCACTTTATTTTCAAACTTTTAATTTTTGTTTATTGGACTATTCCGGTAAAGTAGTTGTTATTACAGGTGCATCAAGCGGGATTGGTGAACAATCTGCTGAAGAATTTGCAAAATTACACGCTAATGTTATACTTGTATCTAGAAATGAAGAAAAATTACAGGAGGTAGCAACAAAATTATCAAAATACAAAACTAATGTTTTTGTCTATGCATGCGATATCTCTAAAAAAAATCAAGTAGAAACAATGGGAAAAATTATAATTGAAAAGTTTGGCACAGTTGACGTACTTGTAAATAATGCTGGTTTTGGGATACACAATACTGTAAATGAAACAAAAATAGAAGAAATGGAATCACAGATGATGACAAATTTTTTTGGGACAATGTATTGTATCAAGGCATTTCTACCAAAAATGCTAGAACAAAGATCTGGACATATTGTCAATGTAGCATCTGTGGCAGGCAGCATAGGACTTCCTGGAATGGCATCTTATTGTGCATCCAAATTTGCTATGCTTGGATTCTCTGAATCATTATCTCATGAACTAAAGGGAACAGGAGTAGGAATAACTGTAGTAAGTCCAATAATGGTAAGAACTAATTTTTTTAATCACGCATCATTTGGTAAAATGCCAAGATATTCATCTACATCACTGAGTTCAAAGACTGTGGCAAATGCAGTTGTAAGAGCTGCATCATCCCATAGACTTGAAATTGTTGTTCCGCAATTTGTAAGATTTGCAATATGGATAAAGCAGACTTTGCCTTACTTGATAAACCCAATAATTGGTGGAATCTTTAGAAAATCAATGAAATCTAAAATGGATTAAAAAAATAATATCTATTCTTCTTCTGACTCATCTTCGCCTGCGGAATCAGAATCAACATCCATTAGTTCAAGATTTGTAATCTCAAACTGGTAAATGGCATTCATCTCAATATCCATCTCTTTTTTTAGAAATTCAATGACTGTTTTACTCAATGGAGCCTTGAAAGAATTTATTGTAAATTCATAAACAGTTCCCTTCATAAGGTCTAAAGGCTTTATTTTCTTTGGCAAATTCATTCCTTCTATAATCTTTCTTCCATCTTCAACAGCTTCGTAAAGCTGAGCATCAATTTTCATATCTTTATCATAAATCTCAAGTATGTAGCCAGTTCTTGTAAGGGATTCTGGTTTACCAAACTTTGCATTCTTTATTTCTTCTTGTATGGCCTTTGGAATTTCTTTTTCTTTTCCCATTATAATTCACTTTGTTACTAACCTTGTTTATCTTTCTTACTTGCTGTCCACCAATCACGATATTCATCGTGCTTGTCTTCACGTGTTTTTTCTCGTTTGTTTAATCTGTATCTTATATCGCTTACCTGTTCTCTAGTAGCAAACAAGCCACATTTTTTACAAATGAAATGTTTTGTGTTAGCATCAAATTTCATTTCTATGACTACCTCTTTGGCTGCACATTCGGGACATTCAGTCAATGACGGCAATCATCAAAGTTATCCATAAAAGCTTTTGGTAAGTTTCTGGTACGCGGTCTATGTCTTCATCCCCAAAGGTCAGTTCGCCCATCTAATGCCGCGTACCAGTACTTTATGTTTGGATTAAAAAATTATAATTCTTTCTAGTCTTCTAACATCTCAGAGATTATCTTGGTTGTATTTTTCGTGCCGTCTGTTTTGTAGTTTCTTGAAAATTCTAAAAGATTTTCCTGATACTTGTTGTAATCATGCTTTATTTGGTGAACTGCTTTAACAGTCTGTTTTACCGTTGTAGACAAAATTCCAAGATTCTTGTCCTGTGCCCACCTTATCTGATTAGTATGTTCATCATACACCGGTATTCCTATGATTGGCTTTGCTTTTCCTCCTAGTATCTCTCCCATTGCAGTATGGGAACCATTTATCACTGCATACTTGCATAAATTCAGGACAGTATCTTTTTCCTGTTCTGATAGGAATCCTATGTCAATTCTGATCCAATCTACTTTTTTTTCTAAAGCTTCAGAGATTGAATATGTTTTTCCATCTTTTCCTAAAACTTTGTCTAGTGATGAATCATTATTTGCATGTGAGACGATTCTTCTTTCACTAGACATTTCAGGACTATGAAAAGTCTTTTCATAATTTTCTAGGGTTATTTTCTTTGTTGATTTATTTCCTGTTATCATCCAATATCCAAAACTATCTACATTTTCAATTAATTTTTCTGTATCGGATTTGGGTTTGGAATGTACTATTTCACCATTTGAAAAATGACCAACATACACAACTTTTTCTTTTAACTTGTCAGGAAAATTAAGATTGTATTCGCATATGGTATATGGTGGTGGAGAATCTGCAACTACTATCTTTGTTGCTTTTTCAATGTTTTTTGATACATATATCACTCCTGGATAAAGATAAAATCTAGAGGCCCAGAGTTTTGGTCTAAATTGGTTTGTAATAAAAATACATTTGATGTTTCTTCTTTGTGCGATTGCATTTGATCCTACATCTCCATCATTTATGACAAGATCAAATTTTTGATTATTGTAAAGTCTTCCTTCATTTCTTAGGTAGTTAGTTACAACTGAAAGAAGTGGAGGTCTACCAGATATTGGTAAGAGAAAATTAAGTGAGGACAAAGCAATACTGGGACCTTTTCTACCATCTATGGGAGTTGGCATCTCTATATTGTGAATCTTATCTTTTTTCTGAGGAAATTTTTGTAGTAGCTTTTGATAAATTTCACCACTGCTTGTGTAATGCATCTCAACATCATCCTTCATTATATCCTGAATAGTCTTGTCTAGATGCATCATTCTTGTAAAGTGACCATTTCCCCAAGGATAGATGAATCCCCCTAACTTTTTCATATACGGAGGTAAATTTGACCTGTTTAAATTCTCAATGATTTGTTTTTAATAAATCAATTATATCGTGTATATTTTTTGGACCTACAGTAATTGGTATATACTTGAGAGTCTTTAATGCGTCATTTGCATACTTTGATGCTTCTGACTTTGAGATTTTCTTATCACTGAGATGTTTTTTACATAGATCTTCTAAATTCGAAATGTATTTTTCCAGTCCTATTTCTTTTGCATTTTCTAAAATTCCATAATCTATACCAGAGAGAGAAAACCATGGAATAATCTTATTTTGAAATACCAAGTTTAAGTTGTATTCACAAAACGATGCTGAAAAGATCATTGGAGATATTCCTAAAGAAATTCTTTCAATCTTTTCCTTTGATGCCAATAATATCATAATTTGAGTTATTGTAATAATCGTGGTCAGTATACTTGAAGATCTGTTTATCTTACATACGCGAAGAATAATGTTTTTTTCGACAAGTCGTGGTAATATTTTATTTATCATCTTAGCCAATTTGAGTAAATCTGATTCATTACGATAGCAAACTAGTATATTTACTTCAAAACCCATCTTTATGGTCTGAAGACAAGATATTGCAGATAGCTCATCATAAATGCAACACAAGATTTTTTCTTTTTGCGAGTTGTATGGAAGACCACCTAATCCCTTGTCTACAAAAATGCAAACATAGGCAAAGGAATCCGTCAAGTATGTGTATACAAGTCTGTCGTAGTTTGATTCTGAGCCAGGTTTTGCCTCAATAGGCGCACTCTTGTCTACCAAAGCAGCAGTTGCTGCAATCTCTAAATCTTTTGCTAGGAATTTTTCTGTTTTTCCATCCACTTTGATGTGAAACCTTTCTCCTTTCAAAAGTAAACTCAACGCAGTATTTGTAATGATGGATAAAACCGAATCAAAATTATTATTTACTTCTTTTGCAATTGCTATTTGCTCTATACCAAATAACATATTTACTGTAGATGATGCAAGTACTGGATCAGTTGCTTCTACAACAATAACTGATCCATTTTTTCGTATGTTGCTATATTGTTGATTTCCTAGCTTGAGAATTTTTGCTATGTTTGATGCTAGATTATTTATTTTATTTAATGAATAAATTGATGGAAAAATAACAAGTACTGTTTTTTCTGACATTCTGTTTTCATTGTTTTATGTTATTTATAACTCTAGAATGAGTATATTACCTAAATAATTATATGACGAATGTGGGCAAATTTTATCATGTCAAAGTTTACTGCTGAACAAACACAGCAGTTAAATGAAAATTTAAAAACTCCTCAGGAAGTTCTCAAATGGTCACTAGATAATCTTCATCCTAGAATTGCTATGGCATCAAGCTTTGGTGCAGAAGATGTAGTTGTAATTGACATGATTATGAAAATAAACCCAAAAGCAAGAATCTTTACGCTTGATACGGGCAGACTCAATCAAGAAACATATGATGTCATGGATGAAATACGCAAAAAATACAACATGAACATAGAAGTAATGTTTCCAGATCAAAATGAAATAGAACAAATGGTTCGTGTTAACGGAATGAATTTGTTTTATCATAGTATTGGCAACCGAAAACTTTGCTGTGGTATAAGAAAGGTACATCCGCTCAATAGGATGTTATCAACATTAGACGGATGGATTACAGGATTACGAGCAGATCAAACCGAGGTAAGATTGAAAGCAAATAGAATTGAATTTGATGAACAGCATAATGGTATCATCAAGATAAATCCCATAATAGAATGGACATGGGAACAAACCTGGGATTATATCAAGAAAAATGATATTCCATATAACAAATTACATGACCATGGATTTACAAGTATTGGATGTGAACCATGTACACGTGCAATCAAACCTGGAGAGCCCTTGCGGGCTGGCCGTTGGTGGTGGGAATCTGATTCACAAAAAGAATGTGGATTGCATGCTGACCACGGTAAGTGATATAATTGAAAAATATTGGAATAGCAAAACCGCATGGTGGTAAACTAGTAAGTAGAATTACAGAAAAAGATCCAAGTGAACTATTTTCAATCTCGATCAATGCTGATCTTGCAAATGATGTGGAAAACATAGCTGATGGAATTTTTAGTCCACTTGAAGGATTTTTAACGCAAGAAGACTTTGAGAAGGTAATCACTAGCGGTAGATTGGCAAATGACTTGCCATGGACAGTTCCGATTGTACTTGATGTTGATAAGGAAACAGCTGCAAAGATGAAGGACGCAGGAGATGTTGCTCTAAATGTTGAAGGAAAAAATTTTGCCATCTTGCATGTAGATGACGTTTACAATTTTGATAAAAATGCCGTTACAAACGGAGTCTATGGAACATCTGATCCAAAGCATCCAGGCGTAGCAAAAACTATGAACATGAAAGAATTTCTGGTTGGTGGAAAAATTGACTATGTAAAAAGACCAGATGAAACTTCAATTAGAAGATATAGAAAAACTCCTATAGAAACAAGAAATTTCTTTGAAAATGCTGGATGGAAAACGATTGTAGCATTTCAAACAAGAAATGTTCCACATGTAGCACATGAGATGCTTCAAAAAGCATCGCTTAACACGCATGACGGATTGTTTGTAAATCCTCTTGTTGGAAAGAAAAAATCAGGAGATTACAAAGATGAGGTAATAGTTGCTACTTACGAAACTCTCATCGAACATTATTATCCTAAAAATCGATGTTATCTTGGTACTTTACATACAGAGATGAGATATGCAGGACCAAAGGAAGCAATACATCATGCAATAATGAGAAAAAACTTTGGATGCACTCATATCATAATTGGACGAGATCACGCAGGTGTAGGTACATACTATGATCCATTTGCAGCACATAAAATATTTGATTCATATCCTGACATTGGCATAGAACCAATTTTCTTTCCAGCATTTTTCTATTGTAGAAAATGTTTGTCATTTGCAAGTGAACGCGCCGGCGTTGAGCACTCCGGCGGACAGCACGCGGCCCAGCACGAGCGCGTGATCGCCCGCCTCGATGAACTGCTCGGCGGCACATTCCACGTACGCAAGCGCGTCCGCGAGGATCGGGCAGCCCGGAGCGCGCTGCGACAGGCGGTAGTCGATGCCGGCCAGCTTGTCGTGATGCTGCGCCGCGGCCTCGGCGCTGCGCCCCTTGACCTTCGCCCCGGCCGCCGGCTGCACGAACTTCGCCGCGAGCGCCATGCCGTTCCCCGCTTGCGCCAGCAGGTTCACGGTGAACCAGCCGTGATCGCGCACGCGCGCGAGCGAGGAGGAGTCGCGCTCGAAGGCCACGGCGAGCAGGCGGGGCTGGAACGACACCTGCATCACCCAGTCCGCGATCATCGCGTTGGCCTCGCCGTCGCGCGCGGTGCCGATCACGTAGATGCCGTAGGGCAGCTCGTGGAGGGCGTCACGGACGTCGTCATCGCCGGTGCGCTCGATCTTGCCGCCGGTCACGGCCGCTCCCTTCCCGCCACCTCTTTACGATACGCGCTCACACGCCCAGCGCGTCGACGACCTCGGCGCGCGGCAGACGCGCGAGCACGTCCGGCGCGACGCGCACCTTCTGCGAGCGGCTGCCGCCGCCCACCACGACGTAGTCGAGGTCCAGCAGGCGCCGGTCGAGGTACAGCGGCAGGTCCGGGGGCAGGCCGAACGGCGTCACGCCACCGATCATCATCCCCGTCAGCGTCGCCGTGTCCTCGGCGCTCGCGAACGACGCCTTGCGCACGCCCATCAGCCGCCGCACCACACCGTTCACGTCCAGCCGGTTCGTGGACAGCACCAGGCAGGCGCAGAACTGCCTCGGCTCGCCGCGGGAGGCGACGATGATGCAGTTCCCGGAGTGGTCCGGCGGCACCCCGTAGCGTTCGCAGAACGCCGCCGTGTCCGCGAGAGTCCGGATCGCACGCGATCAACTGGTACGGCGCCCGCAGCGCCTCGAGCGCCTCGACCACGCGCGCGCCGGCGTCGCTCACGGCCCCGCGGCCCCGGGGTGCTGGCGCGGCAGGCCGGAGAGCGCGAACGCCGCGTCCACGAGGTCGGTGGCGCCCGCGATCTCGCTCTCCACGGTGAGGAAGCGCTCCTCGTCGCCGTGCACGAGCTTGTAGCGCGTGTTGCCGAGGTACTCGACGCGCTCGATGCGGCGCAGGTCGCGCCACTCCAGCGCGTGCAGCACGCGCCCGCGGTGCAGTGACGTCGCGCCCGTGCGCGTGAGCACGATGGCGGTCGCGGTGCCGCGCCACGTCAGCAGCACCACCGGGATCATGAGCAGCGTCACCGCGACCGCGAACAGCCCGAAGCCGAACGCCTCCGCGCTGTGGAACAGCAGCC
>CAVRLU010000040.1:0-59356 GCA_963722115.1 uncultured Nitrososphaerota archaeon | reverse complement strand
TGATCCTGAATTACTCACAGTAAAAGCAGTCAAATCTATCAAAAATGCTGACGTAATCATATGTCCTACTTCTAAAGAAGGAAAGGACAGTATCGCTTATTCTATTATATCTACACTTGTTAATGAGACAAAAAAACCTGAAGTCATTAACCTTGTCTTTCCAATGGTAAAAGACAAAGAAATTCTTGAGGATACTTGGGGAAAGAAATGCAAGAATGATTGCAGAAGTAGTAAGAGTGGAAAAAATGTTGTTTATCTTACAGTAGGCGATCCTTCGCTTTACAGTACGTGGATCTATATTCAAAGAGAATTAAAATCAAAATATTCTGATATCAAAATTAATGTAATTCCAGGTATAGTCTCAATGTTTGCATTTGCATCAAAGGTTGGTATCAGTATTGCAGAAGGTGATGAAACTATGGCAGTAATACCAGCATGTTATGATCTTACAAGAGTAAAAGAGACTGCAAAAAATTGTGATACTATGATATTTCTAAAAGATGGAAGATACTTTGATCAAGTAATAGCATTACTTAGAGAAGTCGGATTTCCGGATACGTCACTTTTTGCCATAGTCAAAGATGTAGGAACAGATCAGGAAATTGTAAGAAAGTGAACTTTAGGCGAAGTCACCAAAGACACTTTTACGACTAAATATTTTTCCATAATGGTGGTCAAGCGTGCATAAGGTATACTTTGTAGGCTGTGGTCCAGGTGACCCAGAACTAATAACAGTCAAAGCCAAGAAATTAATTCAAAAAGCAGATGTGACAGTTTACTCTGGCTCGACTCATCCACCAGAGATTATCAAAATGTGTAAAAAATCACAATTGCATGACGCTGCAAAATTAGTAAGAGAAGATATCTTTAAAATTCTAAAAGACAATGCACTAAAAAAGGAAAACTTGTTGTTAGATTACATGATGGAGACCCTAGCATTTACGGAGCAATAAGGGAAACAAACAGACAATCTCAAAAAGAAGGAATAGACTATGAGGTAGTCCCTGAAATAACCTCATTTTTGGCCTCAGTCGCCGCACTTGGATGTGAACTTACACTACCTGGTGTCACTCAAACAATTATTGTAACAAGAGCAGAATCTCGAACAAAAGTACCGAAACGAGAACAAATCTCAGAACTTGCAAAACACAAAGTCACTTTGATTTTTTATCTCAGTATTCATTTGATACCAAACATTGTAAAAGAAGCGATCAAGGGAGGTTATCCAGAATCAACGCCTGTTGGGGTAGTTTATCGCGCAAGCTGGAAGGATGAGAAAATAATCACAGGAACTCTACAAGATATTGCAAAAAAAATAAAAGATGAAAAAATAACAAGGACTGCAATTATAATAATTGGAGATGTTGTTAATCCAAAATCATATGAGTATTCAAAACTATATGACAAAACATTTACTCATGGATATAGAAAAGCTCAAGTAAAATCATAACGGACTAACTTTATTTTTAATTCCAATCTTTGTCAATCGTTGATGAAACTTTTCAACATTGCCTGATGCATAAATTTTAAGACTATTTTTTGATTTCTTCTGTTTCAATATTTTTGAAGCGCGTTGTGCCACTGAATCTGCCGGATCTAGAAATAATATACTAGGAAATAATTCCTTTAAAATTGGTAAAAGAAATGGAAGATGAGTACTTGATAGAGTAATCACATCTACATTTTTTTCTAAATATGGAGTGATAGTTTTTTTAATTATATTGATTGATACTTGTTTTTTTGATAAAAATTTTCCAGATTCAACAAGATCAACAAGTTGTGTTGCATTAATTTTTGTAACTTGAATTTTAGAAGGAACATTTATTCTAATATATTTATCAAGAGATTTACTTTCTACAACTGATTTTGTTGCAAGTATTCCAATTCGCCCAGTCTTTGTTTTAGAAACAGCCTCCTTTAACGGAGGAAATACACCAATGATTCTATCCTTTTTTTCAATATCAAGTAATAATGATGGAGTGTTTGATCCAACTACTATGATGTCGGGATCAAATTTTTCTTGTAATTTTGAGATTGTATATTTCATTATCCTGTCTAACTGGCGAATACTCTTTGTACCATAGGGATAGTTATCCTGATCCGCAAAATATATGACTTCGGCATTAATTTTTTTTCGTATAGATTTTATCACTGACAGTGAACCAAGGCCTGAATCAAAGACAACTATCTTTGGCATGATGTGAAAATAATAAAGTCTGATTTACATTTTGTGAGTGAAATTTAGCCTAATGTTGAGTATAATATACACCGGCTATTAAGAACCAACTTTTGAACTAGCCCGCATGACCGGCTTCGATAAGACCTGGACTCGACCGGAGTCTGCTGGCTTAACCGAAAAATTTCGTGAAACTGTAAAACCACAGGGTGCACTCAAACCTAGGATAGAGAGCGCCGTGAACAAATTACAGGGTCAAATATCGAAGATGGATTCTATGTTGGGCAAACTGAGAGAAAGAGATGCTCAGTTGTTCAAGAGAATCGTAGCCGCAATGCAACATCACGATGCAGCAACAAGTAGAGTTCTATCAAATGAACTAGCTCGAGATTAGAAAAGTGTCAAAGATGTTAGGAAATGCAAGAATGGCATTAGAACAAGTACAATTGCGTCTAACCACAATACATGACCTCGGTGATGCAATGGTAGCAATCGCCCCTGCAATGTCCACAATGAAAGGACTCAAGTCATCACTTGGAAGGTTCATGCCAGAAGCAGATTCTGAACTTAATGCAATGACACAAACTCTCAACGGTTTGATGATGGACTCACTAGCAGGTGGAGACTTTAATGTCGATACCGATGCATCAAACGAAGAAACCGAGAGGATATTGCAAGAGGCATCTGCAGTTGCAGAACAGCAGATTGGCGACAGATTCCCATCAGTTCCATCACCCTCCGGCGTATCGTCACAATCAACAATCGAGTAGGGAAACTCGGATGGGGAGACTGGCGAATGCGTCTCTTTTTATATTATTTTCATAAGAAAAGATTATCCTCCAAAGATAATATGTCAATATTAATTCTCATCAAGAATTTTCTTTGCTGTTGAAAATATTTTACACTGATAGTTCCATATGAGATGACCGTCTGAGTTTTTTATCTGCTGGAATAATAAAAGCAAATAATTATTCGCTTGTCATCATTACTCTAAATAAATCATATATTCAAAACTTGTTTTTGTTAAGTCTTGTAAAATAAAATACAACAGCTAAAGATGAAATTAAAGTAAATATTGGATATGGAAATTCCGGAAGCGATTTATCAGGGGAAATTAATTCTCCCCACACTTTTGGATTAGGAATTCTAAGTGGAGAACTTTCAGAAAGTGCTGGCCAAGAATAAATCTTATTGGCTACTGAATCATAAACAGATACATAAAAACCATATCGATCAGATCGTCCCACCAGATCTGTTGGGATTCTAAATTCATATGATTGATGAGGTATAGGAGAATAACGATCATTCCCATCAGAAATTCCTCCGATTCCTATGAAGTCCCTTGAGGAAGAAATCTTTTTGAAATTACTATTAAATCCTAGATCCGATCCCCCCTGCAAAACAAATGAATTATTATTACCAAACATTGCTACAAAACAGTGATCGTCTGAATCTGCAACTGGTGACTTGTCATCCTTCCCATCTATACATATTGTTGCTCTATCAGAATTCTTGCTAAAATGAGTGATACCTATGGCATCAATCATAACGTAAATGTAATTCTCATGATGAGCTGTTCTGATGTATATGGAACCAGAATTTGTTTCAATTGTATTCAAGCTAGATTCCTTCCATTCTCTGACAAAGGACCATTTTCCATCAAATACTATATCCTTCATTGCATCACTAATGGTAATTGGAATAGTTTGTGCATAAGCAAGATGAAATGAAAACAAGACTATTACAATCAAGGTTATTGATTTTAACATAGGATCCTACTCTCCACTAACATTAACAAATCTATTCATGAAACTATTGCTAAAAATTCTGACCATCTCAAGGCTTACTAAATTAGTCTTTCTCATCAATAATTTTTTTCACAATTTCTAATAACTATGTGTGGATATTTCAGTCAATGAAAAATTACAATCTATCAGCACTACTTGTAGTTATAACTATCGTGGTGACCATAGGTACTATAGATACTCTTGGTGCATTCAATACTCCACCTGATTCCTCAGGAAAACAATCTGATGGAATTAAAATACTAGGACACTTGGAAATAGTGGCAAAAGACAATAGTGGTAATATCAAGGAATATAGACAAACAGACAACATTGTTACTACCGTAGGTAAATCATGTATTGCTGTAAGACTGTTTGGAGGAAACGGATCACAATCTACTGGTGATAATACAGCATGTGGTGGTTCTACTCTTACAACCAAGTTTACATGGATTGGTATAGGCACCAGTAATACAGTGGAGACAATTGGTGATACAGCCCTAACTATTCCATTTGGAAACCGAGGGTTGGGAGCAGCAGGATTAATCAATAATACTGGGGTATACAATACAATCCAAAGACAGTTCATAGTGAACAGTTCTGGCACTATACAAGAAGCAGGATTGTTTGACGCATCAACTTTTGGGCACATGTTTTCCCATAAGACTTTTAGTGGAATAGTCCTAAACAACGGTGATGCATTGACTGTAACCTGGAGAATCGCATATTCCTAGATGTTGTATTGCCACCAAATTGAGGGACGTTTTTTTAATTTAGTTGATGGAAAATTGCTTTCTAGAAATTCTGGAATAATATGAAGAACAAATTAAACAATCCTATATATACAAAGTCATTTTCTGTGTCTATTTATTTTACAATTCCCTTCTCATGCGTGTACTTGGGTGCATAATCATTGCTGACACCATCTATCAGTATTTCTCATCCGTACTCACCAATTCTTTAACTAGTTGTCCTGTTCTGTTTGAGATTTCCAACATTTTCTTATCATTCACATCCGGATTACATGTTACGTAAACTATCATATTGTCACAGTAGTAGATGAGCTGACATAACTTTTCTCGAATGGTCTGTATTGAAACAGTTTTTCCAAATGAATCGTCTGCTACATCTAAAATTTTCTTTACAATGCATAGATCAGCCCAAAAAAATTCGTTATTATCATATGTAATCTCTCTACTGTTTTTTATTTTACTTGTGATAATATTTCCTTGTAAGTCAATTATTCCAACATATCGTACCATATCATCAAGTGCAAGGATTTCGTCGATTTTCTTAACATTCATTTCAAATTCGCATCTGCCTTACAATCAAGTCTTGATATCCAGTTCACCTACCCATCTGATTAGAACAGGGAGTGATATCAAAACTATAGATAATTTTGCCTCAGGCATGTTATGCTGTATCACAATAAAGGAATCATGTTGATAGATTTTAACCTATTGACAATTTACATTAGATTTCAGATCCATTTTGGTAAAAATACATCAAGATTTGAGAAGAAAATAACTGATGAATAATATCAAATTATTAGTTGACTTTTTTTACATACGACTATAGTTTTAAACCTTTGATCTATAGAGCAGTAGTGACACCGTTATCTCTAAACGTTGAGTATTGTAATATCTTGTAGAAAGAATCTCATTTAACATTCAAGGAAATGCAGTAGCCCTTGCAAGATGAGAATCAAGATCAGATATCTTTATTCTTTCCTGACTCATTGAATCACGATTTCGTATTGTAACTGTGTTATCTTCCAATGTCTGATGATCAATTGTTATGGCAAAAGGAGCGCCTATCTCATCAAGTCTTCTATATCTCCTTCCTATGGCACCAGAATGATCTAAAAATGCATCATATTTCTTTCTTAACATAAAGTAAACCTCATCTGTCTTTTCTGCCAAGCCATCTTTTTTTACAAGCGATAACACACCAACATGAATAGGTGCAAGATATGGTTCCAAAGAGAGAACAATCCTTTCATTTTCCTTATCTTCACGTAGTCTATGATCTATCATTGTATAGAGACTTCGGTCTATTCCCATTGATATCTCAAATACATGTGGTAGAACTTTGGTCTCATCATCCATTACCTCAAATTTTTCCTTGCTTGTATTTGCGTGACTCTTTAAATCATAATCAGACCTATAGTTACATGCAACAAGCTCAAGCCAACCCGTGTTGGTCTCTACCTCAAAGTCAAAAGCAATTGTTGCATAGAATGCCTTTTCTTTTTCACCAAGTTTTCTAAACCTGCTTTTGCTTACATCAATACCAGTTTTTTGATAAAACTCAACAAGCAGACCAAGATAATATGCTACAAGCTTGTTTGGAACAATTCCGGAATCTAGAGCCTCCTTACAAGTCATGCTCTTTATTGTATCATCAACCATTATTCTTATCTGGGTATTTTCTACTTCTGCAAATTTTGACAAATCATCAAGCTTGTCAGGATTGCAAAAGACCTCGATCTCTGCCTGGTAAAACTCTCTTAGTCTTAAAAGACTCTGCCTCGGAGAGATCTCATTTCTAAAGCTCTTTCCAATCTGAGCAATTCCAATTGGAAGTTTTCCTCTCATTGTTTTGAAAAGTCTTGGGAAATCTACAAAGATGGACTGGCATGTCTCTGGCCTAAGGTATGCAGATTCTCCCTGAGCTCCTATTCCAACCTTGAACATCATGTTGAATTTCTTGATGCCTTCAAAACTTCCCTTACACTTGGGGCATGTAATTTTCTTCTCTTCTATTATTTTATCAAATTCAACAAGATCTGCATTTTCAGGAATTGTAATTGATGTGATCTCCTCTATCATTTTATCTGCTCTAAAGATCGATTTACATTTAGTGCAAGTTGCAATGGGATCAACAAAACTTGCAAGGTGGCCAGAAGCTGACAAAGACATTTTGTGACATAATCTGGGAACCATCAATTTCCCACATTCTGTCTCTTCTTACTAATTCCCTTCTCCACAATTCTATGAATTTATTCTTTAGATTAACTCCTGTTGGACCATATTCCCAAAAACCTGCATGAGCATCTGAATAAATCTCACAACTAGGAAAGTAAAATCCTCGCTCTAGTGCAAGTTGCATTATTTGATCATAATTCATACTATTATTTTCAACTCTTCCAAATTAAGCTAATTCTTTTGCCTTATTCAAGTTTCCAATATCATCACGTCTTTCATCAATAGGGGTCTCTAAAATTATTGGAATTTTTTTACGATTTATTGATTTGATGATATGACCTAGTCCTTTCTCTCCTATATGCCCAAGTCCGATGTGCTCATGTCTATCAAGGTTACACCCTAGTTCTCCCTTTGAGTCGTTCAAGTGTAAAATTTTGAGATGTTCAAAACCTATTGCTTTGTCTAATTTGTCAAGTGTTAATTTTGCGTCCTTTTCAGTTCTCATATCATAGCCTGCAGCAAAAGCATGACATGTATCAAAGCAAATACCAAATCTCTTTGCAGGTTTTAACTGAAATAGAATGGAAGCAAGTCTGATCAAGATCTGATCCTACGCTATTTTTTTGGCCTGCTGTGTTTTCAAGAAGGATCATTACATCGTCTGAAGTCTCAGTAGCAGCTTTTGTAAATGCTCTTACCAGCATTTCGATTCCTTTCTTATCTCCTTCACCCTTGTGACTTCCCAAATGTGCAACAATGTAAGGAATTCCAAGTTTACTGCATCTTTTTATCTCGTCTATGAGCGAATTCGTAGATCTTGCAAAAGGGTCTTCCTCTGGGGAGGATAAGTTTGGCAAGTACGGCATATGAGCTACAGTAGAAAATCTATCAATTTTACTTGCAGCAAGCTTTTCTTTAAAATTGGAAATGTCTTTACTTGTTAGAGACTTTGCAGCCCATCCACGCGGATTACGGGTAAATATTTGAAATGCCGTACATCCAGTTGCAACTGCATTATCAACCGCTCTATCGATTGAGCCTGCGATGGATACATGCAATCCAACCTGCATGTCACTAATTTATTTGAGGATAATTTAAACTCGTATGGAATACTTTGAAGTAACTGATCATGACAAAACATTAGTCAATTAGCAAGATAATCAAATTTTTAAGGTTAACAAGAACAAAGAAAACATGCTAAAAATTGGAATAAAGGATCTGGTAAAATATCCTTTTTTGACAGAAGCCGGTGAATACTTGGCAAATACGGGATTAAGTCTTGAACAACTCAGTCATCCTGACTGGAAACCTATTGTAGAAAAGGCATATGGAAGAATTGTTGTTGCATCATCTGGTCAAATCTATGGATCTGATCTGGAATCATTATCTGATGATTCTGAATTACTGTCTTTTATAGTTGCTATAATCTTGCTCAAGTCAGCAGGTATTGCTACATTGATCAGAAGGTTTTCTTTGGCAGAAGCCAGAAGAGCTGAGAAATATCTACAACAGGATCTTTGGGTGAGTAGGGATAAAAAAAATCTAGAACTTCCCCTAAAAATAATCCAAGATCTATTTGCTGTTAATGTATCCCTCGATAATGATGAATTTGTAATTAAGGTGCCAGATTATTTACAGCGCGCTGTACATTTTCATGAAAAGGAATGGAAATTAGTAAATCGTAGGGTTACAAACGGTCTTGTTTATTTGACTGCTCATGAGACAGTCAGACTGATACGTGCTGAGCTTGGAGAATACATTAATAAAAAAATTCAAACAGTTACCATCGACTCTGTCCCACAAGGCTTCAAGCAAAGAGTTGATGACTTGGTTTTACTTGCCAAAAAGTTTTCAGATGTAACCTATGTCTCTTCAGAATATCCACCATGTGTTAAACACGGAATTGAAGTTCTTGAAAAGGGAGAAAACTTGCCGCACTCGGGAAGGTTCTTACTTGCTACCTATCTTCTATCCAAGGGTCAGACAGTTGATCAGATTGCTCCTCTCTTCAAGAATGCCCCAGATTATAATGAGAGAACTACAAAATATCAACTAGAACATATCTCAGGTTCATCTGGAAGTGGAACAAAATACCAATGCCCATCATGTGAGAAGTTAAGAAGTGAGAATCTGTGCTTTGCTACATCTGACTGTGATGGAATAATTAATCCAATACAATTTGGCAAAAGGAGGAAAAAAACAAATGAATGAAAAAAATACCTTGCTAATAGAATCTGTATTCAAAGAGTATTATTTTAATCGCTTTGATTTGATACATGTTCCCAAAAGACCTACAGAACGAGAATTTGGATATCAGAAATTTAACTCTGGAATGACTAGACATCTAGTTGTAAAAAATGACAAGGAACTTCATCTCTTGTTGATGAAAGAAACTCCGTCTGATGTATATTGTTCAAATGCATACTATACGTTTCCAAATCTTCCAATGTCAGAAAAGGATTGGAAAGGAGCTGATCTGATATTTGACATTGATGCAAAAGACTTGGCTTTACCATGCAGAAAGGATCACACTGCATTCAAATGCAGTTCATGCAGTAATTCTGTAATTGAGTTTCAATCACAATGTCCCAAATGTGATTCCACAAAGTTTGATACTGTATCTGTAATGTGTAAAATTTGTATTTCAGAATCTAAAAAAGAGGTAACAAAGCTTGTTGATATCTTGACATCTGACTTGAATGTTAAAAAAGAGGAGATTGAGGTCTATTTTTCCGGAAATGAGGGATTTCACATACGAGTAACAAATAGTGATTACGAACCATTAGGTTCGCAAGAAAGGGCTGACCTTGTAGACTATATTATGTTCAATGGAGCAATTCCAGAATCCTTTGGAATACGAAGACAAAATAATTCCAAGGCTTATCTTCCTACCCTTGAGGAAAAAGGATGGCGAGGTAGAATTGCTCATAAATTATTTACATCAAAATCAAAGACTCCTAAAATAACCAAGGAAATAATTTCAAGTGGTTATACTGCATTTCAAGTACAATTAGAAGAAATCAAAAAAACAATGGGAGTAAGAGTAGATCCCAAAGTGACTATGGACATTCATAGGATATTCAGACTTGAAGGGTCCATAAACAGCAAGAGTGGTCTTTCAAAGATTCAATGTGATAATTTAGACTCTTTTGATCCATTTTCAGAGGCATGCTTGCTAGGTGATGACAATGTGCAAATTCTAGCAGATTGCCCAATACAAATCAAACTCAAAAATAAGAAATTTGGACCATACAAGAATGAAGTAGTTTCTTTACCGAAATATGCTGCAGTTTACATACTGTGCAAAGGATTGGGGAATGCAATCTGAAGAACCTCTCTATTTGACTTATTAATGGTGTTTTAGAAAAGAAATTGGGTAAGAAATTAATTTGACACAAAGGAAGGTAGCCTAATTTTGTATAATTCATCTACTCAATCCAGTCCACCTCCACGAGATGCTGGAAAATATGTTAGAATAGGAATTGTAGCTTTAATTGCTATTGTAATTTTTGTCTTGACAAGTAATCAGGCAGTAATTTTATACATGAACTCACAAGAGTTTGGTACTCTGTTTACAAAGCCGCTTTATTTCTCATTACTCTCTGCAGTTGTCTTGGCTTCTATTGCATTAATACGAGTAAACATCAAAAACCGATCCTCTATTGCATGGTATAGTCTCAATCTTGCTCTGACATTCTTTAAGCGAGGGAGTAACTACTCCGTAGCAGAAAATATTCCTAACTTTAAGGAATACAAGCTTAGTGTTCCAAACTTTGTAATTTGGCAGATAACAAAGGTTGTACTTTTTGGGGCTTTCTTTACAAATCTCATGTTTGGATTTACTCTGGCATATTTGATTGATGGACACCATGATCTAGGCATCAAAAGTGTTTTGAATATATTCTCACTTCCATTTGTTACACCTCCTACTGATCCATCATATGCTCTAACACATGTTGTACCAATGATTCCGGCACTAACAATTCTTGTTCCTCCAATTCTTGCTGTAATTGGTCTTCGACTTGTTCTCTATGTTGGATTACACAATATTGTAGGACTAGTCACCAAATATGTCCAAGATGCAGCAAAAGGCAAACCAAAGTTTCTAGACTATATTGCTACAATTGAAGCAATAATTGGAATTGGAATCATATGGGCTGGAATAAACATGTTCTTTACAGACCAGATAGATTACAACACAAAGTATGCAATTGGAGGGACACTGGTCGCAGGGTTTGCTCTTATTGGATTTTACTTTGTTGACAAATTCAAATCAAAGGTAATCATACTTCCTTCAAAACGTGATATCTACATTCGTGTACTCGCTTTAGTGATAATTGCTATAATTGCAGGTTCAATAATGATGGTTAACAACAGCATTGCCGATGCAAGAAAAATAGAATTTCTTGGACCTTACAAAGCAGAGCAAATTGGTGTAAATCGTTACTTGGGACAACTGGATCAGATAACTGTAGTACCTCAAGAAACAAAACTAAGCTCTGTCTCGGCAAATGATATTCCTAGTTATGTCTCACAGAATAGTGCCCTTCTAGACAAAATTAGAGTATGGGACTGGGATGCAGCATTTGCAAAACTAAAGCCCGAGATTGGTCTTATACCATATGTTGATTTTGAAAATAATGATATTCTAAGATTCAATGATACGTTGTATTGGACAGCATCAATGAAGCCAATACTACCATCCTCTGTTAGCGTGGAGAATCAATGGTACAATCAACATCTTGTATACACACACGTTGACAATGGTTTTCTTACACTTGATGCTCATGATGGAACAATTGTTGATAGTAATAACTTCTTCAAGCAGAGAGTGATTTACTATGGAGAAGGTGGACTGTTCTCAGAAACTTGGGCTGCCTATCCGCAAAATAGGGAAACCTCTGCCGAATTAAATAATGCATCATATCATGGAAGTGGAGGAATAGATGTTAAACCTCCTATAAGCCAAATATTTGAGCCAAACTTCTTCTTATCGTATCCTACAGAACCAATACACATTATCAGATATAGGGACGTACATGACAGAATGCAACTGTTATACCCATATTTCCAGTATGATCTATTTGGAAAACAATTGGATATTCTTCCAGTTAGTGATGGTCAAAAAACATACTGGCTTGTACCATTAATTGTTGGTTTTGATACAAAAAATGTTCCGTGGTCAGTCAGTAATCCATACTTGAGATTGGTAGGTTATGCCTTGGTCGATGTTTATGACGGTAAAGTGACTCTGATAAAAACAGGTGATGACTTTTTCACAAATATGTTTGCCAGTCAATATGGAGATCAATTCATCGAAATGCCTCAATGGCTTGCCAAACAACTCAGGTATCCAGAAGCACTCTTTAACTGGAAAGTTGACATGTTCAACATTTATCATGTAACAGATACTTCTACATTCATACAGGCAAAAGATTTCTATGAAGTCCCTGATGGACTTGGAACCTATTATGTAGAAGAAAAACCACCAGGGTTTGATAAAGCCACTTACATTGGCCTACTCTCTCTTGAGTTACGAGGATCTCAGGGAAGAAACTTGGCAGGTTACATGATTGTACAAAATGACGTTCCAAATCTTGGTAAGATGCAGTTCTACCAAGTTCCACTTGATTCAAAGACAAAACTCTTGGGGCCATCTGCAGTTCGTGAAGCATTAGCAAGAGATTCAGACTTTGCACAATTGCAAACCTTGTTGCGAACTCCTAGAGTAGGTGATAATATTCTCTACAGGATAGGAAATCAAGATGTTTACTTTATTCCTGTTTATACGGCAGGTTCTGGTGGTGTGGTAACACAACTAGGAACAATTGCAGCAGTAGGTGCTGCATTTGATGGTGAGTATTATGTTGGTTTAGGAAGTACACCCCAGCAAGCATTTGCTACTTACTTGGCTAAGGTTACAGGTATTGCACCATCTAATGTTACTATTGCATTACAGCTTGACGAGTCTACTAGGGTATCTACAATAAAATCAATACTTGAAGATCAAAAGATTACCATTCTGACTCCCCAGGCGATTCAATTTCCACTTACTTTTGAGGAGGGCAAGGTATCATTTACACAACAATCAGATCTAGATAATACAAAAGGTCTTATCTCTACATTTGTGAAAAACTTTGTTCATCCAAGAAGCGACAGAATATTATTCTGGCAAGAGAATGGCACAGTCAAGTTGGGTGCTGTAGCAGTAGAAGATAACGTACCAGAACTGCATTACATAACTATAGGTGTAAGATAGTTTGTTGCTAGTTGTAGACAATGGTTCTGTCTACACACCGTCGCTTTTGAAATGTATGCAAGATCTAAACCTGGATTTTGAATCTCATATCTTTTCTAATATATCATCGCTTAATCTTGATAATTATTCATCTATCATATTATCCGGAAGACGAAAGAATAAACCAGAAATGAATATTGTAAATTCAAAATTAGTAAAGCATTCACTAGAAGAAGATAAACCCCTGCTTGGTATATGTTATGGTGCAGAAATCCTTGCACTCACTCTGGGCAGGCACAATAAAAAAAATGACATCACCACGTCATGGTTTGTATGAAATTGATATTACAAAAAATAATCCCCTTTGCAGTGGCAAAATAAAAGGATTTGAAAGCCATTCATACATGGTATCAAAACTCAATTCTTTTTTTACACAAATAGCTACATCTGATGATTGTAAATTTGAGATATTTCAGTATAATGACAAAAATATTTTTGGAACACAATTTCATCCAGAAATGAGTATGGATGGAAAATCTCTGTTGGAGAAATTTAGTTTCATTAAATAGTATTAATATTGTATAATTGATTGATTAATTGATGGACTCTACTCATACACTTGAGATACCGCTAGTACAAGAGGAAAACATCTGTCTACCGTTAGTTGTTAGTGCAGTATCAAAATACTGGGGAATAGACTTGCCATTAAAAGAGGCCACAGAAATTGCAAAAAAATATCCTCGCATGAAAGGAAGTATTCTCATTGAAGGCGTTGAACTTGCAGAACGACACGGTCTTTCAGCTATTATTTCAAACTCTAATCTTAAAGAATTAAAAAAAATGATCGATATAGGAGTTCCACCAATTGTAATACTTCCTGGAATCAAAGATGTAGTACAGCATGCATCACTTGTTGTTGGATATGACGAAATAGAGAAAACCGTTTTTCATTATATACCAGAACCAGAAAAAATAGGTGCCATTCCTGAGAAAAGATTTGATGAACAATGGCAAGAAGATGACCGATTGATGCTTTTGATAATTCCAAAGGATATCCTTTCTGATGTAAATACATTTGATGAAAAAAAAATTAGATCTAATAGATTATGTTTTGATGGAGAAAAATTAAGACTTCAAGGCAAAACTGACGAGGCCATAACTACACTAAAAAAGGCTCTTGAGATAAATAAATTGAATTCAACTGCTCTATGTCTATTGGCAGGAATATTAAATGATCAAAATTCTAGCGAAGCTCTGGATTATTATAAAAAAACCATTGAACTAAATTCAAAATATTATCTAGCTTACCGAGGACTAGGAAATTATTACCTCAAAGCCAAAGACTTTCAAAATGCCGAGAAATATTATACAAAGGCAATTGAGGTTGACTCGTTTAGATTTGCACCAATTTACAAGAATCGTGGATTGGCAAGATTTGAACAGAAAAAATCTACCGCCAAAGAAGATTTCAAAAAGTATGTGGAACAAATGCCAGAAGCACACGACAAAATCAGTATTGAGCAAGCCATATCACAAATGTGATCTAAAGTAAAAGATTTAACACTCTCTTGACGAAAAAAATCTATGGATTGTATCTTCTGCAAAATAGTAAACGGATCTATTTCTACAAAAAAATTATATGAAACTCCTAATTCGCTTGCCTTTTTAGATGCCTTTCCACTCGTTCGGGGTCACACACTTGTAATTCCAAAAAATCATTACGCTAAGGTACAAGACATGAGCGAGTCCGATAGCAGAGATCTTTTTGAAACAGTCAAGGTTTTAACTAGAAAACTTGAACCGATTTCTTTATCATCACTAATTGCAATTCATAATGGTAAAGAAAGTGGTCAGGAGATACCTCATGTACATGTTCATGTTATTCCCAGAAATTCTTCTGATGGCGCAGGGCCAATTCACAATATGTTTGTCAAACGACCAGCACTTGATGAAAATGAATTTGAAAAAATAACAAAAATTATTCAAAATAATAAATAAAATCAAGGTGCGGAGTGCGGGAATTGAACCCGCGGCCTTCAGCTTGGGAAGCTGACGTCCTACCAGGCTGGACTAACTCCGCTGAATCGAGATTCTGGTATCTAACATTATATAGTTTAGTTGACAAATTAAATCATGGATGCAAAATGTCCAGAATGTGACAAAGTTGCAATACTTGATGACGAAATAACAAATGTCAAATGTCCTCACTGTGGGTTTGAGGCAAAATATGATGATTATCTTAATTTGATGAAACAAAAGGTTGGGGAAATGGCAGAAAACTTTCAATTAGATAGACCTGGTTTTTAATCACCAAAATGAGCCCTTGTCTGAACAGTCTAGATGTGCCCCACAGTTTGTACATATCATGTGACAGGCTTGCATTGAAATCATTATTTTGTCACAGCGAGGACACTTGATTGGCTCGTTCAATAATCTAGCAAAGGTCTTTGCATTTTTAAAAGATTTAGGTACAAAGATTAATTAATAGTTTAAAGATTTTTTTTACTACTTGGCTACATTCAAGACTGAACATATCTGACAAGAAAGGAAAAACCATTACTAAAGAGGTAAAGGAAAAGGAAGCTGGACCATTTTTGGGTCTACAGGTAGGTAGTGAATTAGATGCTTCATTAGTAGGAGAGTCTGGCAAATTAAAAATTACTGGAGGTAGCGACAAGTCAGGAGTTCCACTCCGAGAAGATATTCATGGTGGTGCTAGAAAATACATTTTGTTATCAAAGGGTGTGGGATTAAGAGATGCTGAAAAAGGACAGAGAGTACGTAAACTTGTTAGAGGAAATACCATAACAGAAGAAGTTTATCAATTAAATTGCTTTTTTGACGGAGAACTTAAGGTAGAAGAAAAACCAGCTGAAGGACAAGAAAAAGAATCTGCAGAGAAATCAAAGGCATAGGTTAACATATCTGCTTTTTCTAGTTTGTACATGCACTGGAAAGAAACACTTCCTGAATGGTATATAAAAAAATATGGTTATCAACCATGTGTAAACATTGGAACTGCAGGTCATGTTGATCACGGCAAGACAACTCTTATCCAAGCTTTGACTGGTGTATGGACTAGTGCACATAGTGAAGAATTAAAACGAGGAATTACTATTAGGGTTGGATATGCTGATGCTGCATTTTACAAATGTAAAAAATGTGAGGTTCCATTATGTTATTCAGTGACACCAAAGTGTAATAATTGTGGAAAAGAAAGTGAATTATCACGTGTTGTTAGTTTTGTAGATAGTCCAGGCCATGAAAGTTTGATGGCAAATATGTTATCAGGTTCTGCCCTAATAGACGGTGCAATGCTTCTAGTCGCAGCTAATGAAAAAGTTCCTCAACCGCAGACTAAAGAGCATTTACTTGCTTTACAAACACTTGGAATAAAACAAATCGTTATAGTTCAAAATAAAGTTGATTTGATATCATATGAACAGGCCATGGAAAATTATGCTGATATTGTAAAATTTGTCAAAGGAACAACTGCAGCAAAAGCTCCAATCATTCCGATTTCTGCTCAATCAAAATTAAACATTGATGCCTTGATAGGCGCAATTGAATCTTCAATACCTACTCCTGAGAGAGACGAGAAAAAAAATACTGTTATGCATGTACTCCGATCATTTGATGTAAACAAACCTGGAACTAAGATTAAAGACATCAAAGGCGGTGTTATTGGAGGAAGTATAGTTCAAGGGACATTCCAAGTTGGAGATGAAATTGAGATAAAACCTGGCTTGGCTAATGAGAAGACAGGAAAGTATGAACCAATTTTCACAGAGATTGCATCCTTGGGAACTGGTGCAGGGATAGTAAAAGAAGTAAAATCTGGAGGCTTGATTGCAATTGCAACCAAGCTTGATCCAACAATGACTAGAAGTGATTCACTAATAGGTTCTGTAATTGGTAAACCGGGCACCCTGCCAGAAAATTCTTACAGTGCAAAAATTGAGGTAAATCTATTTGATACTGCAGTGGGTTCAGGTGAAGAGATCAAAGTTTCTCCAATAACTACAGGTGAATCTTTGAGATTAAGTTTAGGAACTGCTCCACTCTTATCCAAAGTTACAAGTGTAAGAGGCAAAACAGTGGAATTACAATTCAAAAGACCGGTATGTATTTTTGAAAATAGTAAGGTAGCAATAAGCAGAAGAATTGCTGAAAGATGGAGACTAATTGGTGCGGGTGTAGCAAGTGGTTGAAATTATCTGTGATTCTAGTTTCCTCATGGTTCTTGCTTCAAGAAGAATAAAGAACATATCCAGTATAGAAACAGAAATTGGAGCAATAGAGTATGTTGTCCCAGATATGGTAATAAAAGAATTAGAAAGAGTAACTATGGATGATAAAAAAAAAGTTCTGCTGAAAATGCTCTGAAAATTGTAAGAGACTTGAAAAAGATCAGCATTTCAGGAAAATCTGTTGACGATGCATTAGTTTCTTATGTGAAAGAACATGGAGGAATAATAGCTACACTTGATACTGAACTCAAAATGAGAATAAAGAAAAATGGTGGTTCTGTTCTTTCTGTATCAAGTGATAAAATTGTTCTTGAACCCAGTAAGCTTTAATTTTGGTAGAACCAAATTCTAGTTATGTTTGAGTATAAAGGAATAAAAATAAAGTGGCTTGGTCATAACTCTTTCAGTATAGTTGGCAATGTCAAAATTATAACTGATCCATATAGAATTACTTTACAAGAAAAAGCAGACTTGATTCTGACTTTCACATAATCATTTTGATCATCTTAGTGTTGATGATCTAAAGAATGTCTCAACAGATAACACCACTATTGTAGCTGCAAATGAGTGCATAGACATGCTGAAAGGATTTTCCTTTAAAGAAAAAATTGGCATGCTCTCCAGGTGAAGAAAAGACTGTGACGAGGAATTAAAATTAAAGCAACTAGGGCATATAATGTAGATAAAATAAATCCAGAAACCAAAAAACCATTTCATCCTAAAGAAGATAATAAAATAGGTTTTCTAATAGATCTAAATGGTACTACGATATATCATACTGGAGATACTGACTTGATTCCAGAGATGTCTGATCTCAAGCCCGATATAGCACTTGTACCCGTTAGTGGAACATATGTTATGACTGCAAATGAAGCAGCTAAAGCAGTAGAAAGAATAAAACCAAAGATTGTAATTCCAATGCATTTTGGAACAATTGTTGGTAGTGAAAAAGATGCTCAGGATTTTAAACAATTGATAAAATCATGTGAGGTTCAGATTCTTACAAAAGAGTAATAAACAGAGCAAATTCCATCAAGAATTAACTTGATACAAGATTCAAAATTGTTTACCGTACGAAAATTTGACTTTCATTTAAGGCATCTACTAGTAATTGGAGTTCTTATAATTTCATTTTCCATTTCTGTAATGGTTAGATCTCAGACTGCTTGATTACGGTTTTCAATTAAACGAATTTGATCCATTCTTCAATTATAGGGCAACACAGTATCTATTAGATCATGGACTAAATGCATATGTCCATTGGCATGATGATATGAGTTGGTATCCTGAATGGAAGAGATGTCTTTACTAATGCTCAAGTGCCACTACATGTAACAGATGCAATTTTATACAAAATATTTGGTGGGGGAATGAGTCTTTATGACTTTACTATAATTTTTCCAGTAGTTTTTGGTTCTATGACTGTGATAGTCATATTTGCACTGGTACGTGTTTTGGGAGGTACTAGTGCAGGTCTCTTTGCTTCTCTTTTCTTTGCGTTATCACCTCCAATCATAGTTAGGGGAACTATTGGATGGTTCAAGTCTGAACCTCTTAGGATTGTTTTATGGATTATTAGGGAGTCTATCTGTTTCTAAGTGGACTAAAATCAGAAAACAAAAAAATTGCTGCTGCCAAGTTGATAGGAGGCGGATTCTTCCTTGCTATAGGTTTTGCATCTTGGGGAGGAATAGAGTTCTTTCTTCTTCCTCTGGGCTTGTTCTTCATTGCCCTGCCTTTCATGCGAAAAGATCACAATTTTCTGCTTTGGGCAGTTCCATTGTTTGTAGCAGTAACTATGGTAATATCTGGAGGTCTATTTGCAAGACCTGGTCCAACTTTTGTATTTGGTATGAGAGGATTTGCAATGATTGGACCAACTATATTGCTTGTAATTATAATCTTCATTCAAAAATATAGTAAAGAACAACACCGTATACGTAATAGTCTACTAACTTCAGCTGCTCTAGTAATAATTGGAGGTGTGATATTATCTGTAGGTCCTTTCCATTCGACAAGTTTTCGTTATCTGAATGCAATGAACCCATTCCTGACCTCAGAGGATCCTCTTGTTGACTCTGTTGCAGAGCATGCTACTCCAACACTTGCGCAAAACTTTAGCTATTTCTCAGTATTAATGTTGTTTGCAGGCCTTGGAATATGGCTTATGTTCAGGAAGAAGAACGGAGATGAAAATACATCCAGATTCTCTCTTAGAAATGAGATGATTGTATTTGCTTTGATAATAGGTATAGTTGGAGCATATTCCGGTTCTACTTTCTCTAGATTGGAATTACTTACGGCAACTTCTGTAATCATACTTTCATCTATAGGTCTTACCATACTTGTGGGAGACATTCTGAAACGAGAAAACAAGCAGGTCAAAATCATCGAATCATCAAAGAAAGGAACAACTCAGACAAGAAAGGAAACGACTCCAATAAAGAAAACTAGTGATTTGCTTGGAAGCGTTTCAAAGATAGCGTTTGTTGTTGTAATAGTGGCATTATTACTGGTTCCAACTTTGTATCCTGTCAATGCAAACTGGATATTAGTAACGAAATCTCCCCCTACAATTCTTAATGGAGGATCAAACTTTGCCATCTCAACTAGTGACTGGCCAGATGCTCTAAACTGGATTAAAAATAATACTCCAAAAGATTCTGTGGTTGCTTCTTGGTGGGATTATGGGTATTGGATACAGACTCTGGGAGAAAGAAAGACACTTGCAGATAATGCCACAGTTGACACAAATACCATAGCAAACATTGCAAGAATGCTTCTAAATTCTCCTGATGAGGCATGGAAGGCGTTAAAGAAAATGGGGGCAAACTATGTTCTAGTTTATGTTGTAGGCCAAAAGTTTGTCTCAAATGGCCAAGAACTTTACGTACTTGGAGGAGGAGGAGATGAAAGCAAGAAACAATGGTTCATGAAAATAGGAGGCCTTGACTCATCTAAATTCCTGCAAGATGATTCCTTTACACCTACTGATTATTTCTGGAAAAATACTTTGCTTGGACAAATGTTTCCATTCACTCCTCTAACATACTATGATCCAAATACTCACAATGAATCACCAACCTACACTACAGGTTATACGGCAATTTACTCAAAAACCGTAAAGTATCCAGCAGATGGCAATGGGCCACTACGATTGGTATATTCATCTTCAAGCTTGAATAGGACAGACTCGGGTGTCTTTTCAGGTGTATTGATTTATCAGGTCAATCCTGATTACAAATCTCAAACAGGAATACCCTCTAGTACCTTACAAGGAAATAGTTCAGGTATAACTGCAGTAAAACCCACAACCACTACTAGTGGTGGAAACATTGCAGTTATTGATACAAAGTTTGGAGAGATAAAATTCCAATTATTTGATAATGTGGCACCACAGACAACAGCGAACTTTGTCAAACTTGCCAATTCCGGTTTCTATGACGGAACTGTATTCCATAGAATAATCCCTGGCTTTATGATTCAAGGCGGTGATCCAAATACGATAAAAGGTGATAGAAGCACTTGGGGCCTTGGAGATGCAGGACATACAATTCCACCAGAATTTAGTTCTAATCTGAGTTTTACAAAATACATGGTAGGTATGGCACGTCACTCTGATGTTAACAGTGGAAGTTCTCAATTCTTTATTACAGTTGGAGATGCACCTTGGTTGAACAACCAGTATACTCTATTTGGTCAGGTCGTATCTGGTCAAGATGTTGTTGACAAGATAGCAGCACTACAGACAGATCCTGCTACTAACCAGCCAGTAGATGCTGATACTGCACGGGTGTCAAAAATTAGTATAGAATCATCAAACAGTACGACAAAATAAAACTGGTTACTGTTTGTATCTGTCTGAAATACGGTATCTTGCATACTTGTCATCTGGAGAATATTTTCCTGGATGCACAGTAGCAGTCTTGTGTCCGCACTTGGGGCATTCATCTTTTAGGGTATATCTTTTACAATCTGTACATTTTCTCATCTGAAAGTGCATGTTACCCTTCTCTTGTCTTCTTTGATTCTTCTCTTGTGAACTTGAAGGTACCTCCCTTCTTCTCTATGGCATCCTGTACAGAGGAAAGAATTGGTTTGAGTTCCTTTTCAGCCTCCTTAAAGTTTGGAGCAGTAAGAGTAATGCGATATTTGGGAGCGCCAATATATGTAATAGAGATCTCCTTCTTGTTAGCTGTAGAATCAATTAATGCATGCTTGATTATTTCAATGCCGTTTGACTTGTTGCAGGTTAACTCAAAAATCCCGCGTATCTCAACGTGCGGAACCTGAATTTTTGAACCCAATTCTGCAATTACAGTTAATGCCTTTGGAGGAATACTGAGATTATCTAAAACTGATATACCCTTGGCTGAAACTTCAGAAAATGCATCATAGACTGAGCCAAATTTCTCTACTAGAATATTCTCTAATTTTCCCATCTCGGACTCTGACAAGCTTATACGCGATTTCAGATTTTCAATTAAAGCCTCTTCTTTTTCACCGCGTTTTATCTCCAAAAGCTTCTTCTTTTTTTGATCAGATGATACTTGCTTTAATGACAAATCTATTTCGGATCTTCGAGGATCTACTCGTTTTACAAGTAAAACTTTTTTTTCTCCTACTTTGAGAAATTTTGCTACATTTCTTATCCAACCAGTAGCAATTTCTGAGACATGTAAGAATCCTTGGACATTATTATATTCATCAAGTGCAACATAAGCTCCTTGATCCACTATTCTTGTTACAGTGGCAACTACAATCTCTCCCACTTCAGGGAAATTCTGAATAGTTGTTGTCATAGCCTTCAAATTTATTGTACATAATTTAATGTTGCTGATTAAAAGTCAATTCCTTTTTTTGCTTTTATTCCAGATTTGAAGGGATGCTTAATCTCCCTCATTTCAGTAACTAGATCCGCTTTCTCTATTACTTCATCTTTGGCATAATTTCCAGTAAGAACCAGGCTGACATCATCAGGTTTGTTTGAAATAATTTCCAAGACATCTTTTAGATTTATCAGGCCTAGATTTACTGCATAATTTATCTCGTCTAGTATAACAATATTGTAAATTTTTGAATTAATTTTTTCCTGCGCAACTCTGAGTGCCTCCTCTGCCACCTTTTTATGATCCTCGATCGGACTCTTGTCATCTATTATTCCAACAAAGCCCTTACCAATTGCAGTTAGTTCAAACTCGGGCTCTAGCCTCTTTGATGATGTCATCTCGCCATAATGCCATGAACCCTTGATGAACTGTATCATGCAAACTTTATGATCATAGCCAACTGCACGAAGAGCTATTCCAAGAGCTGCAGTTGTTTTTCCTTTTCCCTTTCCGGTGTAAACTATGACCAATCCCTTTGTCATTGAGAATATTTTTTGTCTGCCAAGTAAAAAGATTGGGTTTAAAAACAGACTTGTTTCGACAAAACCACAGCTTATAATATTGAACAAGGAAAATTTGAATAATAATAATGACTAGAAGTTATGATTATGATGTAGTCGTTGTGGGAGGAGGCCCAGCTGGGCTATCAGCAGCATGGGGTGCTGCAAAAAAAGGTCTCAGTGTTGCAGTACTTGAAAGAGATGAGGCAATAGGACAAAATGTTAGAACAAGCGGTGTAACATGGATAAAGGAAGCAAAATCATTTGGAATACCGGCTGAGTGTTATAATGAAATAAGCAACTATGCATTTTATTCTCCAAATAATTATGTGATAAAAAAAAGTGATACAGCTCAAGCGGCAGTTTTGGATGTAAGAAAGACATACCAATTTCTGGCATACCAGGCTGCAAGTGTAGGGGCGGATATTTTTCTAAGAACTAGTGTAACTGATGCGATAAAAAATGACAAGGGAAAATTAAGCGGAGTAAAGGCAACCTCACTTAAAGAAGAACTAATTTTTAATTCAAAACTTGTCATAGACGCAAGTGGTTTCTATTCTGTTGTTGGAAGATCTCTTGGCATTGTTATGCCATGGAAAAGATTTGGGGCAGGTGCAGAGTATGAGGCATATGTCGATAAAATCAATTCTGACACATGGTATCTCATGGTGGGTTCACAGTACTCTCCTGCAGGCTATGCGTGGATTTTTCCATTGGGAAAAAATAAGGTCCGTATAGGAGTGGGAGTGGGAAAACCCAATTCTCAGGCAGATGCAAGCAAACTCTTGATTGAATTATTAGAAAAAAGACCAAAACCACTAAATGATCTTGGCAGAATTGTTCCAGTCGAGTTTCACTATGGTCTGATTCCAAACGAGGGATTGAGACAGTCAACCATAGATGACAATCTCATAATGGTAGGAGATTCTGCAGGACAGGCAAACCCGTTGGTCCTAGAGGGGATAAGATATGCAATTGAATTTGGCAGAGCAGCGGGCAGAATTGGTGGCGAGTCTATACTTCAAGGTGATGTATCCAAGGAATCTCTGAAATCCTACGAGCAAACTATGAGAAAAGCAATAGGATCAAAGATAGCAGCTGCAGTCAAGGTGCAGTATAGGTGGTTGAATCTAAGTGATCAAGAATGGGACAAGGAAATTGAAATAATAGGTGAACTCTCTGCTGAAGAATTTCTTGATTTCATCAAAGCAGATTTTGGTATGGTAAGTATGCTAAAACTTGCAGCACATCATCCAAAACTTGCACTCCAACAACTTTTTCAAATTATAAAAAATGCTAACAAAGAAGAAGAGGCATGAAGATCCCAAGAATTGTTCTTGCAGGTGTTACAAGTGGAGTAGGCAAGACATCTATAACAACTGCAATAATACATGGCCTAAAGGAAAAGGGATACTCGGTTCAGCCCTTCAAGGTTGGACCAGACTTTATAGACCCAAGCTACCTCAGCTCCGTCTCAGGCAAAGTTGCCTACAATCTTGATGTCTGGATGATGGGAAAAAGTGGAGTTTTAAAGAATTTTATTCAAAATTCACATCAAGACGTTTCTGTAATTGAGGGCGTCATGGGATACTATGATGGATTTAGCGGAAAATCAAGCTTTGCAAGTACATATGATGTTGCAAATATAACAAGAACTAGTGTGATCCTTGTTTTAGATGCGAGCAAAGCCGCCCGCTCTATTGCTGCAACTGCACTTGGCTTCAAAAATTTTGAGAAAAACTCTAGAATTTGCGGTATCATATTAAATAAAATCGGAAGCAAAAAACACGAAACTCTGTGCAGGGACGCATTAAAAAAAGTAGGGCTTCCAATACTTGGAGTCATTCCAAGAAATAATGATCTCAATCTTGAATCAAGGCATCTTGGCTTGATACCTATAAGAGAAAAACAATCCCTTGATAGAAAAATCAAGTCTATTGCAAAATCACTTTCAGGTTTTATTGAAATTGAAAAAATAATCAAACTTGCCAAAAGTGGATCTAATCTGCCCAAAATCCCTGACACAAAAGATAGAGAAATACAAACTAGGATAGCAGTGGCCATGGACGAGTCCTTTAATTTCTATTATCAGGATAACCTGGATTCGCTAAGGAGGCTTGGTGCAGAAATTGTATTCTTTAGCCCAGTTTCAGATAAAAAAATACCATCCTGTGATGGAATCTACATTGGGGGTGGATTTCCAGAAGTCAAGGGAAGTCTGCTCCAAAGAAACGATACCATGAAAAAACTGATAAAAAAATATGCCCAAGATGGATTACCAATTTATGCAGAGTGTGGAGGGTTGATGTATCTAACCAAATCCATAAGTTACAAGTCTGGAAAATTCAAGATGGTCGGGCTTTTTGATGCTGTCACTGTAATGGAAAAGAAACTAAAACTAAATTATACCAGTGCCAAGATTGGACCAAGATTCCCCTTTTCTTTACAACAAAAAACTATCAAGGGTCATGAATTTCATTATTCTGAATTAGATTTGTTGTCAAAAGATTCAAAATTTGCATATGACCTGTCTATTGGCATTGGCATCAAAGATAAAAAAGATGGCCTGACAGTATACAATACACTTGCATCATACATGCATGTGCACTTTGATGGTTCTCCAATTGCTGCCAACTTTGTAAAGTCATGCATCTCTTATTCAAGAAAGTAATCTAAGATTTTGATCTTGCTGCAAGAATTTTGTAAAGTGCATTAACAATTGCAGAAGCACATGGACTGCCTCCCTTTCTGCCAATGTTTGTAATGTATGGCACACTTGTGGTACGAAGTTCATCCTTTGACTCTACTGCACAGACAAATCCTACGGGAATTCCAATGACAAGTGCAGGTGACGTTATGCCCTCTTTTATCATCTGTATTACCTCAATGAGTGCAGTAGGTGCATTACCTATGGCTACTATTCCATGGTCCATCTGCTTGGCTGCTAGTCTCATTGAAGTCTGGGCACGTGTCTTGTTGAGTTTTTTTGCCTCCTCTATTACCTGAGGATCTGATATGCTGCATATTACTTGATTTCCATATTTTTTCATATTATCCTTGTTGAAACCGCCTATCACGCCATTGACATCAACTATGATGTTGCATCCTTTTTGTAATGCATCTATGGCACTCTGTATCGCATCTTTGTGAAACACTACCTTGTTTTCTCTTGCAAAATCAAAATCTGCAGTGGAGTGAATTATTCTTTTTACTATTATCCACTCATCATGTGAATATGGGTGAGAGCCAATCTCATTATCTATTATTTCCATGCTCTTGTCTTCTATTGACTGGCCCTTTTGGGTAATCATGTCTCTACCTCTTGGGCTCTTTCAATGATCAGGTCGATCATCTTCTGATCAGTTCCTATGTGCTGTGTGATCAAAACTTTTTTCAACTTGTGCTTCTCCAATGCTGGCCTGAGATCAGCATTGATATCTGTTTTTACATGTGCACCCTCATGTAAAAAGTAAAAGACAACCACAAGAACCTCGGGATCTCTTTTCTTGCATACCTCTATTCCTTGTTCTATGTTTGGCTCTTCGATCTCAAGGAAACAATAATCTACATTTCTATACGATCTGCCAAGTTCGTCTACCACATATTTTATTGACATTTTTGCATTAGGATCTTTACTTCCATGCCCGATTACCAAGACATCTATCTTGTCATTTGCTAGTAAAACTCCGCCTTTGTCCAGTGCGGATTTGATCCTGTTTTCAACTAGTTTCACAAGGGTCATGTGCATAGACATGGGTTTTGTGACAAGAAACTTGACATTTGTTGTTGCTTGGTATTTCATGACTTCTGTAACAGATGCCTTTACCTTTTTTCCTGGATACAAAAAGTATGGCACTATGGTAAGAGAGTCTATATCACTTTTTAGGCACTTTTTAATTCCGTCTTCGATGTATGGTGGTGTTACTTCTAGAAAACAATACTCAGCAAAAGCATAACCTCCTTTCTTCTTTATTTCCTTGCAAATAGTTTCAAGCTCCTCGCCAGCTTCTCTTTCCTTACTTCCTCTATCTATTAACAGCAGACCACGCTTCAATTTGATCTCCTTGCTATTGCAATTGTAAGGTTTGGAGGAAATTTGTGTTTCTGAACAATCAACTCTCCTCCGGAGGCCTTGATTGCAGCAGCCTCTGATACACTTGGTGTACCCTCAAACGTCTGTACAACATCTGAGGGATTGGGTATGCTTATGGCAGAAAGATCTGTCTTGTCAAAATATTCTAATGGCACCTTCATCTCACCTGATAATTCCTGTAATCCCTTTACATCAGCTTCTTTTTTAATTGATGCAAATTTTGCAACTGATTTTGGACTCATCTTGAATTTAGACAAGCAAAAATTCATCCCTTCTCTAATGGTATCTTTTGTAGTATCCCAGTGCAGGCCTACTCCCACAACCAGGGTCTTTGGTCTGTAAATAACAACACGATCTTGGATTTCCTTATTTTCAATTATTTTATCAGAAATGATAAGAAATCCCTTACAGTCAGATGTTATCATTTCGTCAAATGATTTGTAAATGTGGACATTTTTTGGGAGCTCTTTTTTCGGTAGCCACCAATCTTTTTCACCTGCATCTTGGAAGACGCCAATTTTTTCTTCATTTACCATAAATGCACTAACCTTTGTTACGCTAGAGATTTCGTCAATGCTCCAGCCAAACTCCCTTCCAAGCAAGTCCACTGCAATTGTCTTGTTTACGTCTGCTGCTGTGGTAATAACTGGGATGGCACCAAGCGTAGAAGCTATTTTTTCAGCAAGTTCGTTTGCCCCTCCCAGATGACCTGAGAGTGTACTTATGACAAATTTTGCAGTATCGTCAATGACCACTACTGCAGGATCTGTTTTTTTGTCCTTCATGTGCGGTGCAATCAATCTGATCACTGCACCGAGGGAAAAAATACATACTAGCGCTTCTTTGCTTTGGAACAATTCTTTTATCTTCAAGGTGGTTGATTCATCAAACCACTCGATATCTTTTCCATCTTGGCGAAGCTTTGAGGGGGAAAATATCTTCCATGTTTGAAAATGTTGTTTGAGCAAATGTGCTGTATCAATACCGTTTTTTGTTATCGCAATAATTGCTACGTTGTCCACAAAGTTGTCTTGCTAGGTCTTAAGATATTTGTTACTCTTTGGAAAAATTCCGATTACCTTACCATCAAAATCAAACATTATGACCTCGATCTCAAACTTGTTATCAGAATATTTTCCTAGTTGTTTGTGTGCCTCTGAGCAAACAATGTCGAAATAGCCAGAAATGTTTTTTTCATTTATAATCTCAAATACATGCCTTGCAGTGTTTGCCTTTTTGATATTATCCACTACCTCTTGTGGTGCCTTGCATTTCTTGGCCAAATCTGCAAGAAATTCCGTGTCAACCTTTGATCCCTTTACATGAGTCTGTTTTACACCCATTGCCATTTTTACTAGCTTTCCGATAAATCCTGCAACATATGCTTTCTTGATGTCTTCCTTTGCACAAACCTGTACGGTATATCCTGAAAAATCTCCCATTTGTACAAAACAATGATCTGGCAAATTAATTATCTTTCTTGCAAAATCTTCACTTCTTCCACCTGTTGTTAAAACAACAGTGTCATCTCCCATTGCTCTAGTAACTTCAATACTCTGTCTAATTGCTGCAGCAAAAGAGGCTGTAGAATATGGAACAACTATGCCGCTTGTTCCTAGAATTGAAATACCTCCAATAATTCCTAGTCTTGGATTATCTGTCTTGAGAGCAAGTTCTCTTCCTTTTGGTACTGATATCGATACTCTGATTCCATTTTTTGTAAGGAGATCTTTTGCTACTTCCAAAATGTTTTCTTTTATCATTTTTTTTGGGGTTGGATTTATAGCAGCAGTGCCTATCTCTAATCCCAATCCGGGTTTGGTAACTCTACCAACTCCTTCTCCGCCATCGATTTCTATCTCTCCGGGTTTTTCAGTAAGTGAAATCTCTGTTATTATTTCCGCTCCATGAGTGACATCGGGATCATCTCCACCATCTTTTATCACCACGCATGTAGAACTATTTTTACTAAATTTGCAATTTTCAATTTTTATTCTAATCTGAGATTTTTTGGGTAAGGTAACATCAACAAAATTTATTTCCTTTTGATCTATGATTGCAAGTATTGCAGCTTTTGCACCAGCTGTTGCTGAGGTCCCTGTGGTGAAACCTGTTCTCATCTTTCCTTTTGGTTTCTCTTCTTCTCCCATGAAAATGACTTGTTTTCTTATGTATTAATCCCTTATCAGATCATTTCAATATGCTTGATAGAATTATCCAAAGGGCAATTGCTCCTAATCCTCCATAAAGTATTATATGAGTACTCATCGGCGAGGATTCCTTTTCTTGGTTATGTTCATAATCTTGAGTAACTTTTGCTCCAAACTCATGTCTAAATTCTGCATAGTTTGAACCAAAATGAAATTCTTCATTTATGTTCTTGTCATATTTTTTCCAAAAATCAGAATATTTTGCAGCTACCTCACTTTCTGATATCTTGTCCTTTTTCTTTTCCTCATTTCTTAACTGTTGATATGCTTCAATTATCTTCCTGAATCTCTCTTCATTCTTGTCGTCCTTATTCCTATCTGGATGATATTTTAAAGAAAGTCGTCTATAGGCATTCTTTATCTCCTTTTGTGAAGCTCCTACTTGGATGCCTAAGATCTGATGGCAATCTGCTACATTCAACTATTGTACTATACGATAAAGACCAAAATTAATTTGTCGGCATTATCCATGTTTTTGTATGAATCAAAGTAGATCAGTGGTAATTACTGGCGCAAATGGCTTTGTTGGAAAGAACGTAGGCAAGTTTCTTTCAAAAAATGGATTTCATGTTACAGGTTTAGTGCGCAAAGGGAGGGAAAAGTCAATAAACTTTGCAAGAGTGATATCGTCTGAGACCTTTTCTGAAAATAATCTTGTATCTAAAATAAAAGGTTCCAGTGCATTATTACATTTTATAGGTCAAGGAAGACAAAATGTAGATTCAGATTATGACAAGGTGAACGTTTTTCCTACTAAAAATGTCATTAAACTATGTAAAAAAGCAAAGATAAAAAAAATAATTTACATCAGCGGTCTTGGAGTTGATGAATATGCCACTCTTGGTTATTTCATTTCAAAATACAAAGCTGAACAAGAAATAATCCACTCTGGACTTGATTATACTATTCTTAGAGCATCATATATTATAGGAAAAGATGATCCTCTCTCAAAAAATCTACAAAGACAAATAAAAAAAGGCAAAATTGTGATTCCTGGCTCCGGTAATTATCGCTTCCAGCCAATTTTCATAGGTGATGTAGCAAAAGTTATGATCAAATCAATTTTAGAAAATTCATTTTCAAATAAAATACTTGATTTGACAGGACCTCAAACAGTAAGTTACAATACTTTTGTCAGGAAATTAGCAGGCAGAAAGAAAATAGAGATAAAAAAAGTAGATTTTGAATCTGTCTATCATGATGCTTTGCATAATAAGGGCTCATTTGGTATTGATGATCTAAGCATAATGATTGGTGATTACGTTGGCAATCATGAAAAACTTGCAAGTCTTGCAAAAATGAAATTTACAAAATATGGCGAAGTCTTAAAGTCCAGCAGCCTTTCTTAATACTTCTACCTTATCTGTCTTTTCCCACGTAAATTCTGGTTCACTTCTTCCAAAATGTCCGTAAGCTGCAGTTTTTCGGTATATTGGATTTTTTAATTTTAACTGGGAAATAATGGCAGAAGGCCTCATGTCAAAATGTTTTCTTACTATGTTTTCAATCTGCTCTTCAGGAATTTTATTTGTATCAAACGTGTTTACCATGAGAGAGACTGGCTCTGCCACACCAATTGCATATGCAACTTGTACTTCGCATTTGTCAGCAAGTCCTGCTGCGACAATATTCTTTGCTATGTATCTACACATGTAACATGCTGATCTGTCTACCTTTGATGGATCTTTTCCAGAAAAGGCACCACCTCCATGTCTTCCCATGCCACCATATGTATCGACAATTATCTTTCTGCCAGTAAGTCCTGCATCTCCTGGAGGGCCTCCTATGACAAATCTGCCAGTTGGATTTACATGAATCTTGATCTTGTCATCCCACAATTTTCCACAAACTGGTTTGATTACTTTTTCAATTATCTCTTTTCTAATTTGTTCATTTGTAATCTCTGGAGAATGCTGTGTTGAAATTACAATGGCATCTATGCGTTTTGGTTTACCATTCTCATATTCTACTGTAACCTGAGACTTGCCATCTGGTCTAGCCCATGGAATTTCCTTTTTCTTTCTTGCCTCTGCAAGACGTTTTGTAAGCTTGTGTGCAAGCAAAATTGGCATAGGCATCAAATCTTCTGTCTCATTTGTTGCATATCCAAACATGAGACCTTGGTCTCCAGCACCTTGATCTTTATTGTCATTAGCAGTAACTCCCATTGATATGTCAGGACTCTGTGCATGAAGTGAAATTAAAACACTGCAAGAGTCTGCATCAAAGCCATATAGTGGATTATCATATCCAATTTCTCTAATGGTTTTTCTTACTATATCTTGTATGTCAAATCTTGCTTTTGAGGTAACTTCGCCAGCCACTACTACAACACCTGTTGTAGTCAAGGTCTCCACTGCCACTCTTGAATCAGGATCTTGTTTTAAAAATTCATCCAAAATTGCATCAGATATTTGATCACAAATCTTGTCTGGATGACCCTCTGTAACCGATTCTGAAGTAAATAGGTAGCTTCTAGAAGAGGCCATAATTGATTTTCCTATAACTCATTTTCTAATTTTATGAAAAGTACGTTGTTTCCTCTGACTATAACTCTGCCATAATTTGCAATTATTTTGCCATTGCTTATCTCTTCGGCATCTGTCATTATGAGATTCATGTATGAATCTACATTACTCATCTTGCCCTTGTATTCTATCTCACTTTTTAGTCGGACTGTAACTTTTTTGTTAATGCCTTTTTGAAGTGTAGTTAAAGGTCTTTTTGGAGTTGCTGCTTGTGACAATCACAAATCACTTGTCACCACTGCTTGAAATAGGGAATAAAAGCCTTCCCGATCATCACTTATACTCTTTAATTTCTGATAAATTCTAGATTAGAATTGATTTCCACTGGTCTTCTAGGACTTGATGATCTGCTAGGGGGTGGCATAGTTGATGGTACGATAATCGATATCTTTGGATCTGGAGGAAGTGGAAAGACACAACTTGCAATGCAGATTTGTCTAAATTCGTTACAAGATGGAATCGTATTGTATCAAGATACTACAGGTGGATTTAGACCCGAAAGGATGTTACAACTAATCAAGCTAAAAAATTTGCAATCTTCGCTTCTTGATAACATGATTGTAGCAAGAATAACAAATACTGCAGAACAATTTGAGTATATCAAAAAAATATCAGAGCTAGCGCCTAAACTGGTTGTAATAGAAAACATAACTGATCTGTTTACATTTGAATATTCAAGAGAAACAAATTCCCTTGAAAAGCATGTTCGATTTATGGAGTATATGCATTTGCTAAGTATGATTTCAATTAACACAAGGATTCCGATAGTTGTAACTAATATTGTAAGAAGTTCAGATGATCAAGAAATTGAATCCTTGAGCAAGTCAATTAGCATGTTTACACATAGGAAAATCAAGCTTGAAAAAGACGGAAAAATATACAAAGCGCGGGTATTTCCTTCATTTGGAAAAAAGAAAGAGATCCTATATGAGATAACCAAAGCAGGATTGGCAGAAGTATCTTAACCTATTTATCACTGTAGAAATAATGAATTACATGGCAGGAATTTTTGATTATATACCAATTATCTCTGCTGTTTTATTTGGTATAGGTTTAGTTGGTGTAATGGTATACGAGCGATCTAGAACAAGACAAAGCAAAGAGCCAGAATCATCTACTACTTGAGTTAGAAGAAAAGTTTCGTAATCTTGGTTTTGAGAATTTAACTGAGATACAAAAGAAGGCTGTTCCTATAATTTTTCAAAAGATTGACTCATTGGTAATCGCACCCACAGGTTCGGGAAAAACAGAGACTGCTGTAATTCCAATCTTTGCAAGAGTTGCAAAATCTAAGAAGCAGGACAAGATAAAAGTACTCTACATCACTCCACTTCGTGCGCTCAATAGGGATGTCTTTAAGAGAATTATCCAGTATGCCGAAACCGAGGGTCTTCGAATCGAAGTAAGACACGGTGATACGTCTCAATCAATGAGACGCAAGATAAATCTCTCACCGCCTGACATACTGATAACCACACCTGAAACAATCATAATTTTACTGACACAAGCCGTAATGCTAAAGGCACTTGATGAACTTGAATGGATAGTATTAGATGAAGTGCACGAACTTTTAGGAAATGAAAGAGGTTCACAACTCTCACTTAGTCTTGAAAGATTGCAGGCAAACACTACGTATCCAATTACTAGAGTGGGACTTTCTGCAACAGTAGGAAATACTGGAGAAGCTGGCAAGTTTGTAGTTGGAACAAAAAGAAGGTGTAGAATAATTGAAGATCATTCAATTAGAAAATACGACGTTGAGGTAAAATACATAGAAGGTACAATTACAGATGTAGTAGACCATATCATAGAATATGTTACAAAAAACTATTCCAATTCTCCGGTATTATTATTTACTAATACTAGGGGTGAATCAGAATATCTTGCATCAGTTCTAAAAGAAAGATCTAGTCTTGCAATAGAATTACACCATGGTTCTCTTTCTCAGCAGGTTCGTGAAGAGACTGAAGAGACACTTAAAGCTGGAAAACCTGGTATAGTGGTTTGCACTTCGTCACTTGAGCTTGGTCTTGATATTGGATCTGTTGAACTTGTAATTCATTATGGTTCACCAAGACAAGTATCAAAACTAATGCAAAGAATTGGACGAAGCAGACACACAAGAGGATCTTCTGCAAAGGGGTTGATAGTAACAAACAATCCTGATGATGAGATTGAAGCCCTTGCAATATTGGAACGTGTAAAGGAGAAATCTATCGAGGATCAGATAGTTCATGACGGTGCACTAGATGTCCTTGCACATCATTTGGTAGGGATGACTATGCAATTTGGAAAGGTCTCAGTTGACTTTGCATTAAATATGACAAGACAGGCCTATTCGTTTAGAAATGTAACTGCAGAAGATCTTCTTGCAGTACTTGAGATTTTACACAATGGCTCGATTATTTATCTAGACAAAGAAGAGATGACATTTACAAAAAAGGGACGCTCGTTTAGGTACTATTTTGAGAACCTCTCAACAATTCCAGATATTTTGAAATTCAAAGTATTTGATACTGCATCTAAGAAGATAATCGGTAGCCTTGATCAGCGATTTGTAGGTGATAATGGGGAACAAGGAAGCGTCTTTGTATTGAGGGGCATGCAATGGAGAATTCTAAATGTAGATGACAAATCTCTGAAAGTAAATGTAGAACCTATCCAGTCTGCTGGAATTAACGTACCATACTGGGAAGGCGAGAACATCCCCGTTGATTATACTACGGCAAAAAAAGTTGGCATGGTTAGAACAAAGACCATTGTCACATCTTTTACAAATAAAATAATTGATAACCTAAAACTTGATGTAATTCCAGACGAAAAAAATATTGTTGTTGAATCACAACGAGTGAGAAATACTGTAGTGATACATTCCTGTTTTGGAACTAGGATCAATTCCACCCTTGCAATGTTGCTTTCTGCAATGCTCTCTGCCAAAAGCGGATATCTTGTAAATTCTAGATCTGATGCATATAGAATAATGCTTTCGTCAAATGGTAGAATATTGGAAAAATCTGTTATTGATGTTCTTTTAGATGATTATAATCTTCAAGAAATTGTACAAGCTTCACTTGCTGGAACACATAATGTAAACTGGAGAACTTGGTGTGTAGCAAAAAAGTTTGGAATCGTGGGAAGAGAAGCAGTCTATGACAGAAAATCTGCAAGATTCTTGTATGAAAAATATTCTAAAACGGCACTTGCAAAAGAAGCATTACGGGAATTATATCATGACAAGTATGACCTGCAAAATACCTCTCAATTATTACAAGATATCAAGTCAAACAAGATTAAAATGACATGGATTGAAGTTGATGGTTTTTCAAAACTTGCAGAGCCAATACTTGATCATACAACAAAGTACTATGCATCTCCTGCAAATATGGACAAGGGAATATTAGATTTGGTCAAGTCAAGACTGATGAAAACCAGGCATAGACTGGTGTGTGTAAGGTGCGGCAAGTGGGAAAAAGTAATCGAGACAGGTCAGGTAAATGAGATTCCATCATGTCCATATTGCAAGTCACGGCAGATATCTGCTACATTTTACTCGGATTATGACCTGCCAAAAATAGTGCAAAAAAAGATTGCAGGAAAAAAGATAACCACTGAAGAGAACCACAAGTTTACTCGAGCCTGGAAGGTATCATCACTTCTTGCAAACTTTGGCAAGACTGCACTTGTTGTCATATCAGGCTATGGCGTGGGAGCTGACACTGCTGCAAGGATACTGAGAAACATGGTGGGCGAAGAAGAACTCTACAAGCAAATCTATGAAGCAGAAAGGCAATATGTAACTACCAGGGGATTCTGGGACTAGTTCTTTCGTGTTATAACAGAATAGGGGCTCAAAAATAATTCTATTCTTCCCTCAAGACCTGATTTTGCATTAACTGCAGTTACTGTAATTATTTCTCCTTGAGTAAATTGTTCCAAAAGCCTTGCCTGTGATCTCCAACCCTTGAGCCATATCTGACCTGTATCGTCTTCAATAAATGTCTCTGAGAGTAAAACCATTTCGCCTGTCTTTGTCTGAATCTCTCTTTTCTCTGGTGACTTTAGAATTATTGCTTCAACACAATAAAGTGTATCAGCTGGCTTGATCTCCTTAATCTTTGTTCTAATTTCCGATAAAGTTGGAATCTTTTGATCATCAATCTTTCTTACAAATGAATCACCCTCAAGTGTGATGGAACTTCCATACACCTTGGATGGCATGCATTCTATGACATCTCCTAAGACAAGATCTTTTGTCAAAGATGCTGTATCGGTAATACTGACAAGATTCTTGTCTTGCTTTGTTCCAAGAATCAATGTATTTCCAGAATCACTTTTTGTAATAGATAAAATCCTCATAACAATTGGTTGAATCTCTGTTGCTCCCTCTATCTCTAGTACTGTTCCTTCGTCGCCATGAAGCTCAAGTCCCATCTGCCCAACCTTTGTCTTTACTCCAATCAATCTTGTCTTTGCGCCTGTTGTAATCATTTTTGGTATAGTTTTTTGATCCACATTCCACAAGACAACTCGTACAACTGTTCCATCTTTTCCTTTGAGTCTAAGCTGCACCGACTTTCCAGGCTCTCCTTTGAAATTTGTAAATTCTGTAGCCCTGATATTTCCATCAAGGATGCCAGTTACTACGAGATTTTGCTGGTTCTCTTTTACACTGCTTACATCATCTGTAATGGCATCAAGAGATGGAATATTACTTACAGTTCCATTTGGTTCAATATTTGAGCCGGAACCAACATTGATTATTGGATTTCCCTTCATGTCCGACTTGACATATGCCTTGATTATCTTGACCAGATCACCTGGTTTTAGATTCTCAATTCCTGGCAAGTTTGCCTTTTCATCCCATAGTTTTACCTGTGCTCTGGAATCTCCATCATATACTGTCATTGTGCGCAATAGAAACTGGGAGCCATCCTTACGTGAAAACTGCTTTACTGGATAAACATTCATCACTCTTGTGGCAAGGGTTATCTCTTTTGCTCCAACATAGAGATCTTTGAGCCCCATCTCTACTTTTAGTGGCTCATTTAATGAAACACCAAGATCAGAGGCTATGAGAAATAGAGCACCTTGGTCTGTTAGATATCCTGCACCGATCTTTTCCTTCTTTTTTTGTATCATTTCTTCAATCTGTGTTCTTGAGAGATCGGGTTTTTGCTCCAAGAGTTTGCTCATTAACGAATCAAATTCTGACAATCAAGTCTTGATGGAAAGTGGATCATATAAAATTTCAGTAGATAAATTAGTGGGAAGAAAAGATCGCTCTTGTTGTATTGTATAGAAGCTAGTTTGCTTTCAAAATCATATGGTGATTTTATGGCAGTAGATGGTATAGATCTTAAAGTAGAGCAGGGAAAAATTTTTGGATTTTTGGGACCAAATGGTGCAGGAAAAACCACTACTATGAAACTACTTACTACGTTAATTCCACCCACTAGTGGAATGATCAAAATTTTTGGAATTGATGCAGTAAAAGATCCAATCCGAGTGAGAGAAAAGATAGGAGTTGTACTGCAACAGCCAAGCTACGAGCCTACTCTAAGTGTTGAAAAGTCTCTTGAAAAATATGGAATGATGTGGAATGTAGACAAAAAAATAAGAAAGATTCGAGTAGAAGAACTCCTCTCTGCCTTTGATCTTGTAGACATTAGAAAAAAGAAAAATGATGACTTGTCAATAGGACAGCGACGTAGAGTCCAGGTTGCTCGGGAATTTATGCATGATATGGATCTGCTATTCCTAGACGAGCCTACTGCAGGCCTTGATCCTTCTGCAAGAAGGGGATTGCTTGATTTTATTAAATCCAAAGTAAAAGACGGTCTTACAATATTTTTTACTACTCATATTTTAGAAGAGGCAGAATATCTTTGTGATAAAATAGCAATAATAAACAAGGGAAAGATAATTGCAGTTGATACTCCTGAAGACCTAAAAAACAAATTTGGAAGAGAAAAGACTATAAAAATCCACATACAAGAGCAAAAAAATATCTCTAATCTTTTGTCTGGGATAAAAGATTGTAAAATCGAATATGATTCTGGTGCTATAATTACAGTCCATTCAAGTCAGTCAGAACAGGTTCTTCAAAATGTATTACAAATACTTGCATCAAATAATATGCCAGTAGAAGATCTAAGTGTCGTACCAACCAGTCTAGAAGAGATTTTTCTTTCAGTAGTGAGAAATTCCAATGCATCCAATAATTAGGCTAGTAAACAGAAACCTTACCATTTCCCTTAACATGGGATTTGTGATATGGCAAATTGTATTTCCATTGATTTACATCTTTGTTGCAGGATTTGCCTATACTTCATTAATCCATCAAGTTCCGTTTGGAAACAAGACACTTGACTATCCTGCATTTATTGCAACAGGAATGATTGGATTTAACATAATGAACAGCACTCTGATATCTGGAATAATAATTTGGAATGACAGAAGACATGGAATGTTTGAACAGATTTTGGTGGGGCCATTTACCAGAGCCCAGTACATACTAAGTAATGTATACACCGTTGGAATAATTGGACTTTTCAGTGCAGCAATGATAACAGCAGTGGGATATCCTTTGTTTTTCAAATCTGTAGAGTTTAACCTGTTAACAATTCCTCTTGTCATATTTGCATCAATTACAGGGGCAATATTTTTTGGCTCTATTGCGTCTATAATATCAACTAGGTTAAAGTCAAGCGAAGGATTCAATGTTATAATTAATACAGTATTTTTGTTCTTTGCATTTGTAAGCACTGCATTTTATCCTGCACAGGGAGCTCCGCCAATTCTTTCCACTGCATTTTACTTTAATCCCTTGACTTATCTTGTTGATGTAGTACGTGCTGGAATATTTGGATACTTTAATGGTCTAGTGACAACTGAGATGATAATTCTAGGAGTTGGTGCTACAATATTATTTTTAATTGCAACTAAATTGTTATCAAAACTGGAACTCTAAAAATTACTTTAAATGTAACAAATGACTATTATGATTAATGCAAGTTGGAAGACGAAGCAGTCTCTGGTTTTTGTTGCCTATTGTATTTAATGTAGTTGGAGGAATAATTGCATATTTTGTAATAAAAGAGGATGATTCAAAAAAAGCCAAGAACTGCCTCTATCTTGGATTAATTCTTGCTGCAATACCTATTCTAATGATTGTAGTGCCAATCTTGATTGGAATTACGCTATTACCGCACTTGCCAGATCCTGCATCTAATATGCATTATATGTAAAGTAGCCCGGCCCAGACTCGAACTGGGGTCAAGGGCTCCAAAGGCCCCTATGCTTGACCGCTACACTACCGGGCTTCTTTGGAATCTTCAATGTAGTTCCCTTATAATGTTATTTTGTGATATAATTAATGGTAAATCAAAAGGAAATAAAGAATAATGTAAGATTAAATATATTCAAAATAAATCTCTAATAGATACTAGATTTACATCGATCAAAGAAAATCATGGTAGAATCTAAAAATTCAAACGGTCATATAATGAATTTTCATAAAATTCATATAAAAAATAAAAATAACATCATTTAGGTCTAGAAAATGAACAAATCGTCCATTATGCTTATATATCAATTTCAGACCATTTCTTACAATAACTATGTACAACAACATATTACGAAAAATAACTAGTCTAACACTATTAACAATACTTGTTGCAAGCAGTGCAGTCGTAGGTTTGCCAAACGCACTCCCACACGCACAAGCTTCAACAAACGCAAACTTGTTTGTCTCTGCTGAAAATTCTCAGTGGAATAACTACTTTGCCGGTCCTCAAGTAATCCAAGTAGTCGTGGCTGATCCTGATATAAACAGATTAGACCAGGCTTATGGTGAACCTGTAGTAACCGTCAACGGTAAGAAACTGAGAATGGCACAGGGCACAGACGGAAATTGGTATGCGTACTTTGCGGATAGAAATCAAGCAATTCTTGCAGGTAACACTGCAGCAGTTACTGGTAAAGGCTTAAACTTTGGTGGCTTTTGTGGCCCACAAAGTACATTCACCCCAAAAGCTGGTGTACTTTTCTCGGACACTAAAGGATTCACAGTTGCAAGAGGTAGACTTCGGCTCAACCAACCACACCAACGGTACAATCACATCAGGTGGTTTACCAACGTGTTCAGAAACCATAACTGGTGGACATGGTACTGGTAGCGGTGCAAACTTGACCACTACTCAGATGGAGCATGTAGTAAGACAAAACAAGACTCTTAACACAAACCCATCTGGTTTTGCAGCAACAAACACCTATGCACGAGCTTGGCCAATCATCCAGCTCTATGATTTCTCAGCTATTCCATCAACAGTACACAGTTGACTATCAAAAGAACGGTGGCGATCAAATCGTCAACCTTACATTTGACAGGATTCCACAAAATCTAATCACCACTACTGTAGATAGAAATGCTTATCCACAAAACTCACAAGTCTTCGTTCAAGTAAACGATCCACAGTTAAACATTGACCCAACAGAGGATGACTCATGGACATGGGGTTCAAGTAGCACAAATAATACAGCGTATTATGAAGCATTTACCCGAAACGGCGCAGCTGATGCAGACAATACAAAGGGTATGCAAAATCTCGTCGGTAACATGACCGCAATGATGTTCAACCACAATGGAAAGTTAACACTCACTGCATCCGGACAGGGTGTACGAGTTGTTGACTTCCAGGCAAACACTAAGATAATTTACACCGGCTCCGTTCAAAGAGGTAACCCAACTACAGTCAGAACCGCATCAATCGGTCTTGGCTCACAGCCAATCACACTCATTGAGCAAGGTGGTGTAAATACTGGAGTCTTTGGTGACTGGGACGGTTCTAAGAAATCAGAAATTGTTACAGTAGATTCACCAATAATAAGAGGCCAATCTGCAGTTGTAAGATACAATGATATCTCTACAAGCATTGTAGGTGGCTTTACATTTGCTTCATTGACACAGACTGCACAGAATAATACCTGGGCATCTGGTCAGAGAATTCCGGTGACTCTAACTGACAATGATGATAACAAGAACGGCAAACTCAGTGAGAGAATGTTCCTCTGGGATCCAGCCTACAAGAGAAGTACATCAATGGTAATTGGAACTCCATTTACTTTGACAACTCTCTCTAACGGTTCACCTATTGAAACAGCTGCCCTTCTTCAAAAGGCAACAGCTACAGTAAGTCCTACATCTGGTGTAACAACCTTTACAGCATTTACTGGAGGCAATGCTACAACATTGCTATCCTCAGTAGGTAATCTCCAAGAGGATGAAGCATTTAGCGCAAGACCAATCTTCAATTTCACAAATCAAACAACAACTGGACATGTATACATTCAAGCAACTCGCATTGTTTGTAGACCTGAAGACAACTATGAATACCCTATTGAAAACAATTCACTATACTAACAATAACGCTAGTAATACTGAAGGTTTCAAGGGCTTCAACTTCCTCAATTATGACTTGAGATCATTCTCAACTCTTAACGGTGCAAACGGAACCATTTCCAATGTGAACACTATACCTTGCATACAACACGCAGGACTGGTACATTGCTATCACATACAACTGGTCTTCCAGCACCTGGTCTAAAACTGGTATCTATTGCAAACTCGACCAATTTACAGGACTTTATCAACCTTAACGTCACAAGCAGCAAGGTTGCATTCCTGCTACATTGGCACAGAATTTGTTTAACAGTACCAAAGACTGCCCCAATTGGATTACTGTTTATATTCACCACAAGTGGACCAATATACAGTACCTTCAGTTGGAGAACCAATCGTTGCAGACTTCTTTAGTGTAGGTCTAATCGGTGATGGTACACAAAACAGTCAAAGAATCAACAACGGCATTTACAGGTATGAACTTGAAGAGACCGGTGACAACACTGGAGTCTTTACAGGTACAAACCAGTATGTAATGCTCAACCAGTTGAATATCTTTGATTCAAATACCTACTCCGCATTAAGAACAATCCAGCATGATGTTTACTTCCCAGCAATTCAAGACATGCTCCAGTCAGAGGCTCGTGCTCCACAGGTCACATACTTAGACCTTGGACAAGATGGTGTCAACACACAGATATCTGCACAACAAGATATCCCAACTCACACTGGTGTCATTTCATTTGATAGCAAGACATACAAGATAGGCGATACTGTAACAATTACACTTAACTGACTCAAGACCTTAATGTTAACAACGACTTGATTGATATCTACACAGCAGTAACACCTGCTCTGAATACAAATGGCGCCATCTTACAAGTAGGCCAAGACAAAGCAATCGACACAATCGGCAAAACTGGTCTAGGAACATTATCTGATGGTAGAGCATTTGGCAGACTCGTAGATGTACAATTTGGTCAGCAAAACATTAGATGGTCTAATGCTCCAATTCCAGGCACATTTACACCACAAAACACTGCATCGTGCTTTACAAACAGCACAAGTCATTTGTTGATTCTAACACTGGTACCGCTGGTGGCATTTGCAACAAGCTTATCCGCCACTGGTTTCTCACTAGTTGAGACTGGTCCATCAACAGGTATCTTTACTGGTACCTTTGAAATCCCAGACCAATTGTGTCAGAGTGGTAAACATAGTTTCATCAGTAGGTCAGAACATCAAGGTCAACTATGTTGACTTTAGAGATGACTCTGGCAAACTCGTTGAAGTGTCAGATAATTCTGGAATAAAAGGTAACACAGGTTCAGTGAAGTCTTGACAAGGCAGTCTACCCAGTACCATTTGGATCTGTAGCAACAGCTGCAGGTACAACTGCTCCAGGTGGCGACTTTGCACAAACAACTTCATCTACAACCAACCTTCCAGGTGTCTTCCCAATGCACAGAGATAATACTGGCAATGGATTGACTAATACAAACACCCTATCAAACGGTGATGTTCTAGTCCACGTCAGAGTAAATGACCAAGACTATAACACATCACCAGTGGGTACTGACAAGATTGCAGTAGGTCACTTTGGTGCCAATTCGGATCACGGTCTAGTAGCAGTACAGATCACAAGACAAGGCAATTCATTATTATTGGCAACAGCTGGAGGTCCTTCAGCATTAACAGGAAAAATTGTTAACCTTAACGGTACAGCTCTTCCAACGACCACAACCGCTAGAGGTTGGACAGTTGTGAGAGATCTTGGCCCAATGGTCGAAATCGCTCCAGATGCTGGAATCTTCCAAGCAGACTTGCCAATCAGATATACTGATGGTCCTACAGGTTCAGATTGTCCGACAAGTACGGTCAATTTCACACCTCTTGATGGTCTAACTACTAAAACCGAAGGTGATCGTTTCTGGACAACTAGCGGTAATGTTGGTTCTTTGCAACCAGCAGGTAGTCTACTGTGTAAGACAAGGTGATGTTCTCACCGTAACCTACACAGACTTGAACGATGCATCAGGTCACACACAAACTGTTACAGACTCTTCAACATTTGACTTAAGAAACGGTGTACTACAATCAGACAAGTCCGTATACATCATCGGTTCAGACATGATTCTCACACTCGTGGAACCAGACTTGAACCTTGATTCACAGACTGCTGAAACCATTCCACTAGATACAGTCGAGTGGGACTCACATGCCTTCAAGGGCACAATGGGTACCCTCGGTGGCCAGACATCAGCATTTGATGCCAAGCCAGGTACATTTGTGGAGACAGGTAAAGACACAGGTATCTTCCAATCAGTAATTAAGATTCCAAAACAATTGAGTAATAATTTACTTGAGAGAGGAGAACAGATCCACTTAGAATATACTGACTGGGGTCCAGCAGGCTCTAAAGTAGTAGGTGCAAACAACCAAGATATACAGTTGACCATCTACACATCAAACTTTGGCGCAACAGTTGAACTCGATCAGAAAGTATACACATGGACTGACCGTGTCTACATAACCGTAGTCGCACCAGATCACAACTTTGATCCAAACCTTATCGATATCATCGGTGACAACAGTGAAAACCAAGTAACTGTTTCCACCAGAGGTAACTCACTTTCCAACTATAGATTAGTTGAGACTGGAGTCGATACAGGTATCTTCACAGGCTATGTCATCCTCACAGGAGATCCTAACGTAAAGGGTACCAGTGGAGTTGACGGAAACGGCTTGAACCCAACAGGTGTTACCAACAACAACGGTAACAGTAAAGCCAATGGTCCAACAGACGGCTTCCTTGGCAGTGAAGAACAGGACGGTGTATCAGTATCGTTTGAATTCACAAGAGATCAAACAGTTACTGGTTCAGCACTCATCCGATGGAACATTGGTGAAATCAAATGGTTAGAAGCATCCTATCCAGCAAATGGACAGGGAGTATTGCAGATAGTTGACCCAGACATGAACCTTAATCCAAAGGCAGTCGACAAGTTCGACACCAACGTATGGTCTGACTCTGATGCTGGTGGTATCAAACTCACCATGACAGAGACCGGTCAAGCAACAGGTATCTTCCAAGGTACAGTGTACTTTACCACTAACTTCCAGTCCTCTGGAAACAGACTCCACGTTGCTGAAGGCGATACAGTTACAGGCGAATACAAGGACAGAACCTTGCCACCGCCATACACACCATCTGATCAATTGAGATTGACCGCGACAACATTCATTGGAACAATAGTGCCACCACTCGAAAGAGCACCGGCATCTAACCCAAGAATCGTTGACTCGTTTGGCAATGCAATTACTGGTGCAGTAAAATCAGGACAGCAAGTACAAGTTACTGCTGACTTGACAAACGGCCAGGACAGAGATCAGCCATTTGCATACCTTGTACAAATACAAGATGCTAACGGTGTTACAGTATCACTCTCTTGGATCACAGGTACATTGACTGCAGGTCAATCACTCAATCCGGCACAATCTTGGACTCCTCAATCCTCTGGAACATACACTGCTCAAATCTTTGTATGGCAGAGCATTGACAATCCAAATGCATTGTCACCGCCTTTGAGTACTACAATCAACGTAGCATAGACTAGTCGAAAACCAAACTAACTTTCCCTCTTTTTCCTTTTTATCTTAAAAAACTCCTAACGTAAGTTAAGTAATTTGAAAAAATGTACATCTGAATTTTATTAAATTATATAAAAATACAATTTGCATGTGTTTTACATTTTTTATATTGCATAGCATCAAATACCTGATGCCAATTTATCTATGTGGGAATTGGCGTATAAGATATCTACGTTAGGTTATGTCCTTCTTTGCGTTACAAGTCTTTATGCTACAAGTTATTTTCTTTCTTTACATGACGTACATGCTGAACAATCTGACAGTACTGCATCTTTTTCCATTACAAATAATTTCATAGAAATAAATTCAACAACTGAGGGCACAATCCAAACTCTGCATATTCCAAAAGCATCACTTCTGTTTGATGTCATAGGACATACTGATCAAAATGGAAATCTTTTATCAATTTCCATACAACGCAAACCTGGACTAGAAAACTTGTACAAAGACTTGGAACTCTCCAAAGGATCACACGATGCAGTGTTTATCTATCCAAGCTTTACACAGGCCGCATATGAAAAAGGAGGTTTTTATGATTTTTACCGCAAAGATTGTGACTCTAGCTGCTTGACAGTGCCAATACCATCTAACGTAAATGGATTTCAATCTTCAAGCATTTTTGGTGCATGGGCTTTGAAGCTATTGAATTATCCATATGTAAAAGACCAGGATGTTGACAAGAATCCTGATATCTTAAAACAATACAAGCGAGTTATAGTATTGCATAACGAATATGTTACAAAGAAGGAATTTGATGCAATAACCAGTCATCCTGATGTAGTGTTCTTGTATCCTAACGCACTTTATGCAGAAGTCAAGGCAGATTATTCTGGTAATACCATAACCCTTGTCAATGGGCATGGCTATCCAGATTCAACAATTAGAAATGGGTTTGGCTGGCAGTATGATAATTCAAAATATGAATATAACGTAGATTGTAACAATTGGAATTTTTACAGGTTAGGAGAGTATACAATGTTAAACTGTTATCCTGAATTTAAGATTCTTCACGCTGAACAATTAATACGTTCGTTACAACAAGTAGATCCTACAGATCTAGTTGCTGGTATCGCTAACTGGTTAAGATATCCAAATGATCCATCTGCTGTAAATGAATTGTTAAGTGATTATGATGTTTCAGGAAAACATGTACCGTCTTGGGTACGTAATTCTGCAAATTTGGTAATAAATGGTGAAATTACTAAATCTGATTTTGCTCATCTTATACGTTATCTATATGACCAAAATATGTTTTCTTGATTGTATCTAAGTTCCTTGAATTAAAATGCAAACCTTGATCGCTGACAATCTACAAAACGCTTAAATAGAAAATTGTTTCAACGTCAGAACAGCAAATGAAGAGAATCATTGCTGTTTCAATTATTGCATTAGTTGCGTTAGCTCTTGTTCCACAAATACACTTTGCACATGCTCAAGGAAGTCGAGGAGAAATCTGCAAAGCAGTATGTTAACCTAAGAGCTGAGGTATGGAACGAGTTCTTTAGAATGACAACTGCAGCCTTTACAGTTGGCGCAGTAGTATCAGGTACAATGATCTGGCTTGTTTGGAGATTCCGTGAATCTCATCCAAAGAACAAGACTCCTACCAGATGGGAAAAACTAGACGATCCAACCACTGGTACATACGAAAAGGAGGGTCATTAGATGGGTCACGATACAGCAGAATGGGTATTTGTAGGAATAGTTATTGCAATTTTATTATATGTCGGTGTTGACTCTTGGGTTGTTCAAAAAGAAGTAGAAGAAGTTCCAGCAGATGCTGAAACAATCAAAGTGACAGGTCAGCAATGGTTCTGGAGTTTTGAGCACCAAGATGGAACTAAAGAAATAAGCACACTCCATCTCAAGAAAGGACATGCATATAATTTTGAGATCTATGGCAAGGATGTAATGCACTCTTTTAACATTCCAGATTGGGTAGTCTTTGAAGATGTTGTTCCAGGTCATGTAAATCATGCATGGTTTGCACCAGATCAAGCAGGTGAGTTTCCAATACAGTGCAGGGAGTATTGTGGTTTGTTGCATTACAACATGAGAGGCACACTAGTTGTGGAGGATACACCTTGATAATTATCAAAAACATTTTATGTATACATAAAATATCTAGTAAACTAGAGGGATTTGCATGGTACTAGAACTAAAGAAACCCCGTCCAGTTTGGCAGATAATGTTTTCAACACATCACACAGATGTAGGTTTGCTCTATACAGTGACAGGTCTTGCATTCCTGTTCATGGCAGGAGTCTTGGCCATGCTGATAAGAACACACTTGTTCTTCCCAGGTCAGAACTTTCTCATCTCCGATTCTGTAACATTTAACAGAATATTCACAGTTCACGGTCTTACAATGTTATTCCTGTTTGCACTTCCAGTTGCTAACGGAATTGGTAACTATCTGGTTCCAATCATGGTAAGATACAAAGATATGGCTTATCCAAAACTAAACGCAATTGCATTTTGGATGAACCCAATTGGCGGTGCACTGTTATGGCTTGGATTCTCTGACACATCTTGGGTTTCATATGCTCCATACTCTGTAATCCGAGCACCAGGTCCAGCTGCAGACATGATGATATTTGGCCTAAAGATTTTGGGCATCTCATCTATACTATCTTCGATTAACTTTATAGTTACAATTCTCAAATGCAAGCATCCAGACCTGCCACTGCGCAAAGTCCCACTCTTTGCATGGTCTATGCTTACTGTATCTCTAATGACACTTGTTGCAATGCCATCATACGCTGCAGCATTAATCATGTTACTTACTGATAGACTTGGAGTGTCAGGATTCTTCAACCCAACAGCAGGAGGAGACCCAATTGCATACTTGCACTTGTTCTGGTTTACATTCCATCCCGAGGTGTATATTTTCTTGTTACCTGCAATTGGAATGATGTATGAATTAATTCCTAGATTTGCACGAAAGCCGTTGTTTAGTCAAGGCAGTGGTGTCTTTGCATTTGTAATGCTTGGCATGATTGGCTTTGCATCTTGGGGTCATCACATGTATTCTACAGGTATGGACTTTACAACCAAGGTTGTATTCATGATTGGAACTTTAGCTGCAGTACCTGCATCTGGTATGCACGTATTTAATTTCCTTGCAACAATGTGGGGAGGCAGAATCAAATTTGCGGCACCTATGCTATTTGCAGTAGGTGGAATTGCTCTATTTTTCTCTGCAGGTGCTGGTGGTGTTCTCAACTCTGCAATGCCACTTGACTTTATCAGCCATGGAACTTATTGGGTAGTAGGACACATGCACTTGTTCCTCACAGGTACAATCGCATTTGGATTTGTCGGCATGGTTTACTACATGTTCCCGTTCATCACTGGAAGAATGTACAACGAAAAACTTGCAAAAATTCATTTCATTATGATGTTATGGGGAACAGTTCAAGTATTCTTTACACAGCACTTGCTTGGCCTTGAAGGAATGCCAAGAAGAATTTATGATTATCCTCCAGAGTATACCTCTTGGGTACAACTCAACCAGATTGCAACAGTAGGTGCATGGATTCTAGGTGGAGGATTTGTAGCATTCTTGATCAACTTGATATACTCTTCCTCAAAGGGTAAAGAAGCAAACATGGACGATCCATTTGGCCTTGGTGGCAAGTATTACTATCCACATACTGCCAAGAATCCCCATCATATAGGATATTGATATGAGTCATACTGAAGAGCCAATACTTAGGACAAGCCCTGCTAGATTAGGCAAGCTATTGGCAATTCTGATAGGAATCATGGTTGTCGGTGGTGTAATATTTTTTGCAAATTATGATTATTGGAATTCATATCTTCCAACTGCTGGAAAAATTCAGGAAGGATTAGGTGCGCATAGGTGGCCACCTTGGGGTTGTTTTGAGCCATGCGGTAGTCGCTACGCGTCTGGTCAAGCGAGCTGGTGGTGCTCACCGAACCGCAGGCAGCCACCCAGGGCCGCAACGGCCAGGAGCGTTGGCGCGAAGTAGATTTTTTTCATCAGGTAGCCTTGTTGGCGTTTGTCGTTTTATTTGTTGGTGCGTTCAAGTTCTGAGCGCAACACCTTGATGTCGTCCTGCAAACATCGGTGCAAGACCCCAGCGGCCTGGGCTTTGGCCGAATTGGCTTTGCCTTGTGCCAGCTTGGCGTCCGCCTGTGCTTGCGCAGCCAGGTCAACAGCCAGCTTGTAGTCTTTGTCGGCCATGGCCTTGTTGGCCCGAGCCAGTTCGCGAGCGGCTGCCATTTCCATGGGGGCAAACTGGGTACCGCCAGCACCTGCGGCGTTGTCCACTGCCGCCTTGCTTACTGCAACATCGGCAGTGGCGGGGACCTGAGGCTGCTGCAGCCCACGGTCAAAATCAGGGCTGCTCCGCAGATAGCCAGCATCAATTGGCGTGCATGTTGTGTGATCATTGCTTTCTCCGATGGGAACAGCATCAAATGCGAAATTACATTTGATGCTGGTCGTTATAGGCGCAGCCTGGTACCCAGTCTGTGTGTTGTCACACAGAGGTTGATGCCGCGGCGCGCCCCAATTAAAGCGGGCCGCTGCTGCGCTTGAGCGCCTCCGACACAAGCTTCGGGATAGACCCAGGCCAACAAGGCTGATGCAGATCAGCGCCACGGGCGTACGGCAGCCAGTAAGCCCCCAGCAGCAGCAGCGCCCAGGACCAGCTTCTGAAGGGTGGCTTGCGCGGCTGGCTGAAGCATGACGGTGCCGGTTTCGGCGGCGAGGGTCAGGGCCACACGCAAGGGCTGTCGGGCCCACCAGCCCTCAAAGACGGAGGCAAGCAGGATCGCTGCGGGCGTAGCGCGCCGCTTCAGAGTAGCCATTTGGGCAATAGGGGTGTGATGTGCTTGCTCACGCCCCGCCCTGGGTGCCCCTGGATTGAGCATGGCCTGGCGGGAAGTTGGCGCATGAGCAAGGACAACCGTTCGTGGGCATTCATGGTGAGTCCTGCTTCGCGCATCATGGTAGTGTCCACCCAACTGGCGCCCGGTTTCCAAACGCATCCGTTCAGGTTGACCCAGGCCATCCAGAGGCACGCGAGGGCTACCGCCAGTGGCAGCAGCGGCATGGCCCATAAAACCCACGGCGTGTGAATCAGGAGGGGGTTCGTCACGGCCAGACCATGGCGGCCATACCGCCCAACACCACCGCCATGCTCAGGCAGCACAAGGCCACGGCCTGTAGCATGGCCCAGCGGCGCCAGGCGGTGAATGACTGCCGAACTCCTCATGAAAGAGGCCCGCATAGGCTTGCGCATGCTCCACCAGGAGTTGCGGTCGCGTCGCCAGCAGGGTCAGTAACGGATGCATCCCGAATGTCACCGTGCCAATTTAACGACGATTGCGGTTGCGGGTGAGGAGGCTCACTCCAGCGCCACCAGAGCGGCGCCCGTTGCAGCGGCAATCAGCACGGACTTCACGGGTTCGTGGCGAATGTAGCTGGCCGTGTTTTCCGAGGCACGTTCTGCCTTGACGCGCAATTGGTGGGAGGCGTCACGCACCTTGTCCACGCTGCGGTGGGCAAACGCACTCACGCTGTCGACCGCGTGATTGAGAACCGGCAGGGTCTCATGACGCATATCCTGCATTGCACCGGCGGATTTGACGCCGTGCGCGGCAGCATTTTGGGTGGATTTGATGGCCTGGTCAGCAGCCTGGGAGGCGCGGTCTACAAGCGGTGTGGTGTTTCGGTGCTTTTGGTGAGAAACGTGGATTCCTTAAAATGAAGTGAATTCAGCCGGGACTGATTTTTGCAGCGACAGAGGGGGCGGGACGCTTGGGCGTCAGGTTCAACGTTTTCTGATTGTTCCGAAAAGGAACGTGATGATCGCAGAACGACAAAGACAAAAAACAGGATCTTGGCGATTCCGACCGCCCCTGCGGCGATGCCGCCGAATCCGAACAAGGCCGCGATCAAGGCGATCACGAAGAAAACAACTGCGTAGTGCAACATGGCAAAACTCCTGTTCAATGGGATGAAGAATGGATCACAGTGTGCAAGCGAATCGCTGTTGCGCAGCTCCAGGGTTTCTTCTGTGAACCTGAGACCCGAGATTAGGGCGATGAGTCAGGTAAAGTCTATTTGGCTAAAGCCCGACTAGCGAATCAAAATTTCAACAGTTCGTTTTTTGTGTTGCATCAGTGGCAACGTCAACCGTTGAGGTGGCTTGGCCACACTTCTGGAAAAGGCGGCCTGAGGTGCCCAGGCCGCCGGATGCAGTTTGGTACGTGCAGACGCCCTGACCGGTTTTACGGCCCAGCAGCCAGCGGCAGCCAGTTCCTTGAGCAGCGGGCAAGGGCGGTATTTGCTGTCGCCGTATTCGCTCAGGTACACCTCCATGACGGCCAGGCACACATCCAGGCAGATCATGTCGGCCAGTGCCAAGGGGCCAATCGGCTGGTTGCAGCCGAGTTTCATGCCGCGTCGATGTCCTCGGCCATAGCCAGTCCCTCAGACAGAACAAACAAGGCTTCGTTGATCATCGGCGCGGATGCGGTTGACGACGAAGCCGGGCGCGTTTTTGACGGTGATGGGGTTACTGCTTAACGCTGGCCATGGTCTGCACGGCGTCATGGGTGGAGCATACGCTGGTTTGCAGGCCGCGAATAATTTCCACCAGGGCCATCATTGGCACGGGGTTGAAAAAATGCATGCCGATAAAGCGGTCAGCGCGGGTCGTGACGGCGGCCAGTTTGGTGATGGAGATAGAGGATGTGTTGGATGCCACGATCACGTCGGGGGCGACAGCACATCGATCTGCTTGAGATTTGACCTTCAGGTCAAAGTTCTGGTTGCCGCTCAATGACCAGTTGGGCTGATTTGAGGTCGTCATAGCGCGTGCTGCCCTGGATCCCGACTGCCGGAGCCACCAACACTGTAGCGGCAGTGATCTTCTCTTTTGACCAGTCGCTCCAGGCTGCCAGAGACGTTGGCAATGCCTTTTGCCACAGCGGCGTCTGAAATGTCAACGATCACAACGTGGATGCCAGACACAGCACAGGCCTGCGCTATACCGTTGCCCATGGTGCCGGCACCGATGCATTCCTCAGTGGTGATGCCGTGCTGAAAAGAACTCCGAGTAGTGAAAAGGAGTGATGTTAACTTAAGCCGCGCGCACTTGAGTTGGACGTCATCAACCAGCCACAGCGTGCCTGCCGAAATTGATTCGCATCAAGAAAAGGCTTTTGATACTCGATATCGCCTTACACAACCGGTGTCCCCCACATATGGCGTTCCTGTGGATCACCGAGCACTGCGTTACCGTCATGGAAAAAGAAAACTCATCGACATCCTCCTCCGAGGCCCAGCGTCATGTTGCCCAGGATCAGCGGGGCGTTCCACGCCCAACTGGCCAAGGCCAATATGGGTTTGTCGCCGATTGCGCTCACCCTGGCTTACGCCGATTGGGCCATGCACCTGGCAGCCTCCCCCGGCCGTCAGTTGATGCTCGCGCAGCGGGCCTTGGCCCTGTCACAGCAGGCCCTGAATGATTTCTGCCGTTCGCCCCCGCTGCGGGCACCGATGCCAAGTCGGTGGTGGAGAAGACCGCCGTTTCAGTGATCCGGGCTGGAACCGCTGGCCCTTCAATGCGCTCAAGAACGGCTTCAAAGCCAGCGACACCTTGTGGCGTGAGTCCACCCAGGTCGACGGGATGTCCAAGCACCACAAACACATGGTGGATTTCTTCACCCGCCAGAGCCTGGATGCCTTGTCACCTCGAATTGGGCTAGCACCAATCCCGAAGTGCTCGAAAAAGGGCAGGAGTCCATGGGCCAAAGCTGGATCAAGGGCTTCAGAGTACGCCAAAGACATGATGGAGCAGCAACAGGCCCGCCACAGCGCGAACGGGTGACCCGCTGAAGCCACTGGACTTTGAGGTGGGCAAAGAGGTGGCGTTGACGCCCGGCAAGGTCATCTCGCGACCACCTGATCGAGCTGATCCAGTACACGCCTACCACCGAAAAGGTGTTTCCGGAGCCGGTCTTGATCGTGCCGGTCGCTCATCATGAAGTACTACGTAGCTTTCGGACCTGTCACCACACAACTCCATGGTGCGCTATCTGGTAACCCAGGGGCACACCGTGTTCATGATCTCCTGGCGCAACCCGGATGCCTCCGACCGTCGCCCTGGGCATGCAGGACTACCTGCAAACCGGCGTCATGGCGGCCATGGGTGCCGTAAGAGGTCGCACTGGCGCCGCCGCGCATCCACGCACTTGGTTACTGCTTGGCGGCACCTATTTCGTCCATCGTGGCGGCTGCGCTGGGGCGAGCGCCCGGAAAACACAAGGGGCGGCCAGGCAAAAATCAGCGGCATCGTCATGACGATGTCACGGGTCTGGACAACATGCCTGAGTTGGCCACCGTCACCTTACTGGCCGCAACGACCGATTTCAGCGAGCCGGGTGAATTGGGCGTATTCATCGACGATGACCAGCTCAACCGCGCTGCGCCAGGCGATGGCGCGCACCGGTTATCTCACGGGTCGCCCAATGGCCGGGCTCGTTCCAGTTTCTGAACTCCCGTGACCTGGTCTGGTCGCGCAACACCCGCCGCTATCTGCTGGGTGAAGACGAGGTGGGCAACGACATGATGAGTTGGAATGCCGACCTCACTCGCCTGCCAGAGCGCATGCACAACGAATACCTGTCGTCGCTGTTTCTGAACAATGCGCTGGCCTAGGGACACTACCGCGTTAGCGGCGTAGGTGTGGCATTGATGGACATCAATGCGCCGATGTTGGTCGTGGGTACCGTGCGCGACCATGTCTCGCCCTGGCGCTCCGGTGTACAAGATCCATCTGCTCACCCACACCCACACCACTTTTATTTTGGCGGCCGGCGGGCACAACGCCGGCATCGTGTCGGAGCGGGTGACGCCGGCCGTAGCTACCAACTGGACCACGTGGCAAAAGGCCACGACTGGATCGACCCGGACGACTGAGCACCAGCCGCCGCTCGCAGGCTCATGGTGGCTCGCCATGCACGCCTGGTTGAATGAGCGGTCGGGCACACCAGGTAGCGCCCCGCCATCAATCCCGCTGACGTGTTGTGTGATGCACCGGGTGAAAACGTGATGGTGCGTTATGGCGATTGAGCTACAACCCGACGGGGATCTTCCCAACCAGCGCCTGCAAGAGCTGGCGTCTTCCATGGAGGGGCTCAATGCCCGTATCGCCCGCCTGGCCATCGGCCTGGGGGTGTCACTGCAGGATGACATCGTTGGCCCGGGTGATCGGCAAACTTCCGGCGGTGTCCGTCGAGCGTCGTTCGACGGGCGAGCGTCGCCAGCCTGAGCGCAGGGTGTCAAGCTCGGAGCGTCGCACGGCACATCATTGGGACGAATTGCGAGGCCTCCTGGTGCTCCGCTACCACGCCGAGAGCCGCTACGTGGATGAGGTCGGTGTGGTGGCGACCCAGCAGATTTTGATTCAGGTTGAAGAGCACCTGGTGCGCGACGGCTTCAGTCCGGGCGCGGATGGCCAGCATCTCAACCAACTGTTTGACCCAGCCTGACAAGCCCTCTGTACAGCGCCTGCGCCACCCCCCGCGCAAGGGTGCGCTGCGCGGCAATTTGTAAATCTATTTCTGAAATTTTGAAAAAGCGTTTCCCATGATGACCCCTTCCTTCGCTCTTTCATCTTCATGGAAAAAAAGGCCTGATTCTCGGCCTGGCCAACGAACACAGCGAGAGTCACGGGGTTGCGCCCAAATGGCACAGCATAGAAATGGGCGCCGAGGTGGTGGCCTCGTGCCTTAACAGACAAGGCCCGCCCCTACATTGAACCCCTGACAACGGCCGCAGGCATTGACCTGAAGACCTGCAACGTCGAGCAATCCGGCGAGTTGCAGGCGCTGGTGGACCATGCCGTCACCCGTTTGGGTCGGCTGGATTTTGTGGTGCATTCGATCCCTCGGGCGCCGCTGGAAGACTTGCACGGGCAGGTGATTGACAGCAGCAGTACCGGTTTTGCACGTGCCATGGACGTGTCTTGCCATTCATTTGCCACCCTGGCCAAGTACTGTGCACCCCACATGACCGAGGGCGGCAGCCTGCTGACCATGACCTACCTGGGGGCCGATGAGGCCGTGCCGCATTATGGCTTGATGGGTCCTGTCAAGGCCGCGCTGGAGTCGATGGTGCGCTACATGGCGCTGGAGTTGGGTCCGCAGCGCATTCGGGTGCACATAATATGACCCCGGCCCGATCATGACCCGGGCGAGCCTCGGCGGATCGCCTTCATTTTAACGACCCGATGGCGCACGCCATCGCCAAGGCGCCTCTCGGTCGGTTGGTCACGCTGGACGAATTCGCGTACTTTTTTGTGCACTGACGCATCATCACGGTATGACCGGTCAGACCATTTATGTTGATGCGGGTTGCCACGCCGTGGCCTGACTTGTTTCAATCTCCCTGCGCTCGATTCAATGAAGGCTTCACCATGAATTTGCCCCTCGATACCGACTTGATTGAAAACGTACACCTTTGACGAAATTTCGATCGGGCAAAGCGCGCGTCTGCTGCGCACCCTGACGCTGGAAGACATCCAGGCGTTTGCGGCCGTGTCGGGCGACACCAACCCGGCCCACCTGGACCCTGAATACGCCAACGACACGCCTGTTCCACGGCGTGATTGCCCACGGCATGTGGGGCGGTGCGCTGATCTCGGCTCTGCTGGGCACCCAGTTTCCCGGTCCCGGCACCATTTACCTGGATCAGGTGCTGCACTTCGTCAAACCGGTGCGCGTCGGTGACACGCTGACCGTGACCGTGACCGTGACGGCAATGGATGCCGCCAGACAACAGTCGTGGAGCTTGACTGCCAGGTGGTCAACCAGCGCGGCGAACGTGTGCTGCAGCGGTGTGGCCAAGGTGCTGGCGCCCACCACCAAAGTGCGCCTGCCCAAGCGTGAGTGCGCCCCGCAAATCCAGTTGTTTGACCCGCGAAGCGCGCTTCAATGACCTGCTGGCGCTGGGCGAAGGCCTGGAAGCCGTGCGCTGCGCCGTGGTGCACCCGTGCGACGAAGGCTCGCTCAGCGGCGCCATGGACTCGGCCCGCTACGGCCTGATCATTCCGGTGCTGATTGGTCCCGAAGTGCGTATTCGCCATGTGGCCGCAGAGGCCGGCATTGATCTGACCGGTGTTGAAATCATCGACGTGCCGCACAGCCATGCGGCTGCCGAACAAGCGGCCGAGCTGGCCGCCAGCGGCGATGTCGAGATGCTCATGAAGGGCAGCTTGCACACCGACGAGCTGATTCACGCCGTGCTGGCCACAGCCCGCGCTGCGCACCGGTCGGCGCATGTCGCACGTGTTTCGCTTTGACGTGCCGCTGTACCACAAGCCGTTGCTGATCACCGATGCGGCGCTGAACATTCACCCCACGCTGCAGGAGAAGGTCGACATCATCCAGAACGCCATCGACTTTGCCCGCATCATGGGTGTGGCCGTGCCCAAGGTGGCCATTCTGTCGGCAGTGGAAACCGTCAACCCCAATATTCCGTCCACCCTGGATGCCGCTGCCCTGTGCAAGATGGCCGACCGCGGCCAGATCACCGGCGGCATGCTGGACGGCCCGCTGGCCTTTGACAACGCCATCTCGCTGCAAGCCGCCAAGATCAAGCACATCGAGTCGGCGGTGGCGGGTGACGCCGACATCATGGCGGTGCCTGATCTGGAAAGCGGCAACATGCTGGCCAAGCAGCTGGAATACCTGGCCGGTGCCATCGGCTCTGGCATGGTGCTGGGTGCACGCGTGCCGATTGCCCTGACCAGCCGTGCCGACGGCCCCATCGAACCGCGTGGCCTCGGCCCTGCTGGCCTTGCTGGTGGCGCACAATGCGCGCCGCGACCACCCCACGCGCCCAAGGTCTGGAATGAAAAGGAAGCTCGCGCCATGGCCATTCTTGCCGTCAACGCGGGCTCGTCCACGCTCAAGTTTTCTCTGTACCCCCTGCCAGCAGGGCAAGGTGCAGCCCAGCGTGCTCAGCGGCAACATCGAGGGTCTGGAGCCCGGTGGCTCGCCCGAGATGGGCTGGACGTTTCAAGGGCCGAGTCGCAGCAGCAGGCCCTGGCGCTGGCGAGGCGAGCAGGTCCTTTGCCCAGGCGCTGCTGAGCCTGCGCGAGTTGCTGGCCAGCTTGCCGGACGTGCCACGCCATGCAGGCGGTGGCGCACCGGGTGGTGCATGGCGGTCAGGTGTTCCGTGCCAGCGTGGTCGTCACCGACGGCGGTGCTGGCGGAACTGACGCGGCTGAATTCGCTGGCGCCGCTGCACCAGCCGCACAACCTGGAAGGTGTGCGCGCCTTTCGCCCAGGCCTTTCCGGATTTGCCGCAGGTGGCCTGTTTTGACACCGCCTTTCACGCCACGCTGCCCGAAGTGGACTACCGCTTTTGCCTTGCCACAGGCGCTGTACGAGCAGGGTGTGCGCCGCTACGGTTTTCATGGCCTGTCCTACCAGTACGTCATGGGCGTCGCTGCTGGAGCGCAGCGCCCGTGCCAACGGCCGGGTGCTGATGGCGCACCTGGGCAACGGTGCCAGTCTGTGCGCCGCCACGTGAGGGCCAGAGCTGCGCCACCACCATGGGTTTTTCAGCGCTGGACGGTTTGATGATGGGCACGCGCACCGGCATCGCTGGACTCCGGCGTGCTGTTGTACTTGCTGGAGCAGGGCTGGGACCACGACCGCCTGCAAAACCTGCTCTACAAGCAAAGTGGCTTGCTGGGTGTGTCGGGTATTTCGGCCGACATGCGCCGCCTGCGCGCAGACGGCAGCGCCGCGCCAAATGGCCATTGACATGTTCACCTACCGGGTGGTGCGCGAAGGTGGCGCACTGATCGGCCTGCCTGCAGGGGCTGGATGTGCTGGCGTTCAGCGGCGGCATTGGCGAGCACGACGTCGCGCTGCGTGCCGAAGTGTGGCGCCGCGCCTGGCCTGGCTTGGGGTGGTGATTGACCCGGTGCTGAACGCTCAGGCCACGGGCGACAGGTCATGGCCATTCACGCACCCAGCAGTGCGCGTTGAGGTCTGGGTGGTGCCCACCGACGAAGGTGTGGTGGCTGCGCGCGAGGCGGCGCGCCTGCTGTAGCTTGAATGGCTGAAGATGCTGCTCATTTTGCTATTAAATTGTTATATCGAGGGCAAGATAACACGCCGGCTAGAGCCTTAAAACATCTAAAAATAGCTTTTTGAGGGCTTTGAAGGTACTGACGGGCTTCTTCTGCGGCTTGGTGGTCCGGGGTGTGGCCGGGTTCGATAATGCCAACATGCTGCCGACTTCCCCCACGCCTGCTCACCCGCATCGTCCTGGCCACGCTGAACGCCCGCTACATCCACGCCTCGCTGGGCCTGCGTTACCTGCTGGCCAACCTGGGCGGCGCTGGGCTGCGCGCGACGCGTGCTGCGCGAGTACACCATCGCCGGCGCGCCGCAGGACGTGGTGGATGCGTGCTGCTGGCCGACGCTGGGTCGAGCGGACTGCGCGGCGGTGCAGATCGTCGGTTTTGGCGTGTACATCTGGAACGTGACGCAAACCCCCGAGGTGGTGCGCCTGCTCAAAGCCGCGCGGCCCGATGTCAAGGTGGTGCTGGGCGGGCCGGAGGTCAGCCACGAGGTCGACCAGCAGGCCATCGTCGCGCTGGCCGACCATGTGATCACCGGCTGGGGCGATGTGAGTTTTGCCAAGCTGTGCCGCGCGCTGCTGGATGGCCCGCAGCCGCTGAAGAAAATCATCCCCGGCGAGCAGCCGCCGCTGCGAAGACTTGCCCTGCCCTACGCCGAGTACAGCGATGCCGACCTGGCGCACCGCCTGCTGTATGTGGAGGCCTCGCGCGGTTGCCCGTTCAAGTGCGAGTTTTGCCTGAGTTCGCTCGACAAGACCGCCTGGGCCTTTGAGCTGGACCGCGTGTCTGGCCGCGCTGGACGGCTTGTACCAGCGCGGCGCGCGCAACTTCAAGTTTGTCGACCGCACCTTCAACCTGAAGATCGACAACTCGGTGCGCATCCTGCAGTTTTTTCTGGACCGGCTGCCTGCCCGGCGCGCCAGCCAGCGAGCAGCTGTTTCTGCACTTTGAAGTCATCCCCGACCACCTGCCGGAGCGCCTGAAAGCGCTGCTGGCGCAGTTTCCGCCCGGCGTGCTGCAGCTGGAAGTGGGCGTGCAGAGTTTCAACGAGGAGGTGCAGCAGCACCATCTCGCGCCGCCAGGACAACGCCGCCACCGAGGCCAACCTGCGCTGGCTGCTGGCCCACAGCCACGCGCACCTGCATGCCGACCTGATCTTTGGCCTGCCGGGTGAAACGCTGCAAAGTTTTGCCGACGGCTTTGACCGCCTGCTGGCGATTGGCCCGCATGAGATCCAGCTCGGCATTTTGAAGCGCCTGCGCGGCACACCCATCACCCGCCACACCGCAGGCGCATGGCATGGTGTACGACGCAGAGCCGCCCTACACGGTGCAGCACACCGGCGTGGTCGATGCCGCCACGCTGCAGCGCTTTGCCCGCTTTGCCCGCTACTGGGACCTGCTGGCCAACTCGGGGCGCTTTGCGCAGACGCTGGCCCTGCTGTTGCAAACGCCAGTGCTTGAGGCGACTCCCCCGCAGGAGGCTGCCTGCGAGGCATCGTCTTTCAATGCGTTCCTGAGTTTCTCGGATTGGCTGTGGCAAACCACCGGCAAGACCAGCGGCGAATCGTC
>CAVRLU010000039.1:0-50012 GCA_963722115.1 uncultured Nitrososphaerota archaeon | reverse complement strand
CTGCCGGTGCTGACCGACGTGCACGAGAGCGCCCAGGCCGCCGGCGCCGCCGCGGTCGCCGACGTGCTCCAGGTGCCGGCGTTCCTGTGCCGCCAGACCGACCTGCTGGTCGCGGTGGGCCGGACCGGCCGGCCGGTGAACGTGAAGAAGGGGCAGTGGATGACGCCGGAGGCGATGGCGGGCTCGGTCGAGAAGATGCGGAACGGTGGCGCATCGGTGGTGGCGGTGACCGAGCGCGGCACCTTCTTCGGCTACGGCGACCTGGTCGTGGACATGCGGAGCTTCGCGCGCCTCAAGGCCGCGTGCCGCGTGCCGGTGGTCTTCGACGGCACCCACAGCGTCCAGCAGCCGGGGCGCGGCGCCGAGGAGCGGCGAGCGGCGGAGAGCGGGAGCACATCCCCGCGCCGCTGCGCGCGCGCGGCCGCGGCGGGCGCCGACGGGTTCTTCCTCGAGACCCACCCCGATCCCGACCATGCCCCGTCCGACGGCCCGAACATGATCCCCCTCGCCGACCTCGACGCCATCGTCGAGCGTACCCTCGAGGTGTGGCACGCGGCGCGGGGGACGCCCGTGATTGATCCCGCCGTCGCCCGCCGCATCAAGCTCGTCGGCTTCGACGTGGACGGCACGTTGACCGACGGCGGCCTGTACATCGGCACCGCCGACGGCAGGCGCGTGGAGCTCAAGCGCTTCGACATTCAGGACGGCATGGGGATCCACCTGCTCCGCGCCGCCGGCCTCGTCGTCGCCGTCGTGACGGGGCGCGACGGCGATGCCGCGCGCATCCGAGCCGAGGAGCTGCACGTGGACGAGTTCGCCGCCGACGGAGGGGCCCGCAAGCTCCCGCTGTTCGAGGGGATCCTGCAGCGGCGGCACGTCCGCTGGGAGGAGGCCTGCTTCATCGGCGACGACCTCCCGGATCTCCCGATCCTGTGAAAATTGATAAAATATGGAATCCAGATAGAGTATGGGTTGCAGAAGACCACTTTGTACCTGCAGCAGATAAAATATCTGCACAAAATATTGTATCACTAACAAACTTCACAAAACAATTTGGAATTAAGAGGCATTTCAAATATGGAATGGGTCAATATGGCATTTGTCATACTTTGTCTCACGAGGAAGCCATGGTGCTTCCAGGAGAAGTGTATGTTGGAGGAGACTCTCACACAAATACTACAGGGGCTCTTGGAGCATTTGCGGCAGGTCTTGGACATACTGATGTTGCATATGTTTTGTTAAATGGTAAAATTTGGTTCAAGGTACCTGAGACATTATACTTTAAGCTAAATGGAAAACTTCCAGATCACGTAATGGCAAAAGATTTGATACTAAAAATAATTGGTGATATTGGAAACGACGGTGCAGCATACAGGACAATGCAGTTTGGGGGTACAGGGATATCAGAAATGTCAGTTGAAGGTAGATTGACACTAACAAATATGACAACTGAAGCAGGTGCCAAGAGTGGTATAGTAGAACCAGACCAAAAATTACGAGATTATCTTGCAGCAAGAGGGGCTACAAAATATGATGAAGTTCATAGTGATGTAGATGCTCAATATGAAAAAATTTACGAGTATGAATGTTCAGAAATAGAACCTACTGTAGCAAAACCATTCTCTCCTGAAAATATTGCTATTGCACGTGACTTGTCTTCAATTGAACTTGATAAAGCATACATTGGTTCATGCACTGGCGCAAAGCTAGAAGATTTACGAGCTGCAGCAAAAATTCTCAAAGGAAGAACTGTAAAAATAAGAACCGAAGTGTTACCTGCCGCAATATCGATATTTAGAAAAGCCATGGAAGAAGGATTGTTGAAAATTTTCTTAGATGCTGGAGTAGTTGTAGGACCTCCCACCTGTGGTGCTTGCTGTGGTGCTCATATGGGTGTGTTGGCAAAGGATGAAATCTGTATCAGTACGACAAACAGAAACTTTCCAGGAAGAATGGGACATGTAGAATCTCAGACATATCTTGCATCTCCACTTGTTACAGCAGCATCTGCTATAACGGGAAAAATTACTGATCCGAGGGATTTGAAATGAAAGGTTCTGTAATAAAATACGAACAAGATAACATAGATACTGATGTAATCCTACCAGGTCCTTATCTTAAGATTCATGATTATGCTGAGTTGGCAAAACATGCCATGGAAGGCCTTGACAAGGATTTTCATAAACGAGTTAAACCTGGCGATTTTATTGTCGCAGGAAAAAACTTTGGCTGTGGTTCTTCTAGAGAACATGCTCCGATAGACTCTATCTTATTCTGGAGTAAAGGCAGTCTTGGCCTTGTCATTTGCAAGAATATTTTATAGAAATGCAGTGGACGGAGCTTTCTTACTCCCAATTGAAATAGATGAAAGTGCATATCATGATATATCTGATAGCGATTCACTTGAAGTAGATATCTCTAAAAACGAAATTAAAAACTTGACCAAGAACAAGGTATACAAAATGAAGCCTTTTCCAGAATTGATAGGTAAAATAATAGAATCTGGTGGACTATTCAATTACAAACCTTAACTCGAATCTTATACTATTATATCTCTGGTTCTGATTGATATGATTTGAATGTCAAAAACATTATTTGAAAAAATATGGGATTCACATATTGTTGTAGATGAAGATGGACGTTCACTACTTTATGTAGACAGACATCTCATTCATGAAGTTACATCTCCTCAAGCCTTTGATGGTTTACGTCTAAATACAAGAAAAGTAAGACGTCCTGATCTTACATTTGCAACAATGGATCATAACGTACCTACTAGTAATAGATCATTGCCTATTTTAGATCAGACCTCATATATGCAAATTAAAACACTTGAAAGAAACTGTAAAGAATTTGGAATTACTCTCTTTGATATTCATAGTCCAAATCAAGGTATAGTGCACGTGATAGGTCCTGAACTAGGAATTACACTTCCGGGAACAACGATTGTTTGTGGTGATAGCCATACATCAACACATGGTGCTTTTGGTTCGCTTGCCTTTGGAATTGGTACAAGTGATGTTGAACATGTATTAGCAACTCAATGTATTATGATGGAAAAACCGAAAACTTTTGAAATCAAAATCCAAGGAAAGAGAAAGAACCCTCATGCTGTAACTGCAAAAGACATAATTCTATCAATTATTAGGAAAATTGGAACTGCGGGAGGAACTGGAACCGTGATTGAGTATCGCGGTGATACAATATCGGAATTGACAATGGAACAGAGAATGACAATATGTAATATGTCGATAGAGGCAGGAGCACGTGCTGGATTAATTGCACCTGATGAAAAAACGTACCAGTATCTCAATGGACGAAAATATACTCCAAATAATTATGATGAACTTGTCAATGATTGGCGTGATAATCTAAAAACAGATAGTGGGGCAAAATTTGACAAGTCATTTACACTTAGTGTAGAAAACATTGCACCTCAGGTTAGCTGGGGAACTAATCCGGCCATGACAGATGATGTCACTGGAATGATTCCCTTCCCAGATGAATATGGTAAAGGAAATCCAGAAGAAGTGAAGGGTGCAACAAAAGCACTTGAGTATATGGATCTTAAACCTGGTACTCCAATTATGGATATTGTAATTGATAGGGTATTCATTGGATCGTGTACTAATGCAAGATTAGGAGATTTAATGGAAGCAGCAAAAGTCGTAAAAGGAAAAAAGGTTTCATCAAAAGTAAGAGCAATGGTAGTGCCAGGGTCACAACTTGTAAAGAAAAATGCAGAGGAGATGGGTCTTGATAAAATATTCAAAGATGCTGGATTTGAATGGAGAGAATCTGGCTGTAGCATGTGTCTTGGTATGAATCCTGATATCTTGGCGGCAGGTGAGAGATGTGCTAGTACCTCGAACAGAAACTTTGAAGGAAGACAAGGTGCGGGTGGAAGGACACACCTTGTAAGTCCTGTAATGGCGGCTGCTGCTGCAATTAATGGACATTTTGTGGATGTGAGAGAATTGGATCTGAACTAGAATGGAACCATTCAAAAAGATAAAAAGCATAGTCACACCGCTTGACAAGGTTAATGTTGATACTGATCAAATAGTTCCAAAACAATTCCTAAAACTAATTCAAAGAACTGGTTTTGGTCAATACTTGTTTTATGACTGGAGATATGAAAAAGATGGTATCCCAAGAAAAGATTTCATCTTAAATGATCCTATATACAAGAATTCCAAGATCCTACTTGCTAGGGATAACTTTGGCTGTGGTTCTAGCAGAGAACATGCAGTGTGGGCACTTGATGATTATGGATTTAAGGCGATAATCTCTACATCTTTTGCTGATATATTTTATAATAATTGTTTTAAAAATGGAATTTTACCAATTAAAGTCTCAGACGATATATTGCAGAAATTATTTTCAACAAAATCAGAAATTGAAGTAGACTTGGAAAATCAAAGAATCATGGTAGATAATGTACCTGTCTCATTTCACATTGAGCCGCATTGGAAAAAGATTCTACTTGAAGGCCTAGATGATATTACAATGACTTTGCAACATGAATCTCAGATTGCGAAATACGAACGTTCTCACAAAATCTAAGTGCCGAATTTCTTTATTATAGAATCAACCAATTCTTTGTTTCTATCAACACGTGTAGGAGAATCTATGTCTAACCACTGGGTTTTTCCTATGTCATAGGCCGCAATTTTTCTTTTTCTAGATAATGGCTGTAAAATATCATAAGACAGATTCAGATCCTTTTTCTTTTGTTTTTTAATTTTTATTTTATTTATTATTTCAGAATTAATGATGTATATCCCTAGACATTCTGCCATCTGCAATTCAATTGTGGGTTTTTCTTTAAATTCCTCGATAATTCCATTATTTACTATTGCAAATCCTGTTTCTTCTTTTCTATGTCTTCTCACAGTGATTGTAGCTGTAGTCTTGGAATCCTTGTGAAAACGATACATTTTGTTTATGTCAACTGGGCATAGGTTGTCGACAAACCACAAGATAAATTCTTTATTCTTTCCAAGTGTTGAACTTAGATGAATGAGATCTCCACCTGTCCCACTCTGTGAATCCTGTATGAACTTTATTGGTTTTTTAAGCGAAATATGATTTTCAAAATATTTCTCTATCTGTTTCCCAATGCCTGAAAAATCCCCTAATATGATTATGCTATCAATGATATCAAACTTGGAAAGATATCTAACAACATGATAAATGAGCGGTCTTCCCTGAACCGGAATCATTGCTTTTGGGATATAATCTGTAAATGGCCTTCCGCGTGTTCCACGGCCTCCTGCCAGAATTACAGCTTTCAAGACTATCTATATGATTTCTGTTTTCTTCTTCTAGCACCAGGACCGCCAAATTTCTTTGGTTCCTTTCGTCTATCGTCCCCGCTTAGCAAATGTTTATCGTATTCCGTTAATCGTTTTCTGAGATCCTCTCTCACGGTTCTTGTAAGTGGATGATCCTTTGGTTCTTTTCTGGACTTTGTCCATCCTGTCATGGCTCTTGAAATTGCAATTGCACTTGCATATGATTGTCCAACAAAACCACCGCCTTTGACTTTTACTGAAACATCTATTTTGTTTCTAAGATCTCCTGCAACTTCTAAAGGCCCTAGCATGATTTCTCGTGCTACTTCTTGTTGAACCATCTCTACTGGAACATTGTTAATTCTTACACGACCTACTCCTTTTGTGATAAACGCATGTGCTCGTGCAGTCTTTCTAGATGCATAATAACTTTCTAACTTTACCATTATTCGTGCCACCCAACCATTTTACCTAATTCTCCTAGAGTTGTATAGTATGGAGAGGGTCTTCTAATTTTTGCATCGTCAAACTGTGTTGTTTTCTTTGATCTTAATTCATTTGGTACCCCAAGATAAGCTCTTAATCTTTTCAAAGATGTCTTACCTGATGGTTTATTCTTTGGTAACATTCCTCGTACCATTCTGCTTATGATAGTGTCTGGTCTACGAGGGTGAAATGGACCAAATTTAGGATTATTGATACTTGCTACTTCCAAAAACTTTCTATATTCTTCTATGATTGCTTTTCTATCTCCTGAAATCATGATGTTTTCAGAATTTACAATTGAAACTCTATTTCCTTTTATGAGTAGTTTGGCAACATGCGAACAAAGTCTACCTGCAATCAAATTTGTTCCGTCTACTATGATTGTTTGTGAAGCTGGATTCTTCTCTGATGTTTTTACTTCAGTAACTTGTTTAACCAATGATTTTCACTCCTTTTCCTGTTGGATAATTCTTGATAATTTGAGAGATGTCTAATATCTTTCCGCCTGACTCTACTATCTTCTTTGCACCGGTAGATGATATGGAAAATGAACATAATGTTATTTTATGTGAGAGACTTCCTGTTCCTAATACTTTTCCTGGAACTATTATTACATCATTATCTACTGCAAATTTATCGATCTGACCCAAGTTGAGTGTTCTCTTTGCTCTGGTTGGTTTTAAGGCCAGTTCTGCTAGTTTTTCCCATATGGGTGCATTGTTCTTCTTTGATGCACCACGCAAGGTCTTTACCATTTGAATAACAACTTGATTAGTCATGTGTAATAATGCCCACTTTTACCCAAATATAATATATGCTTCAACCGAGTGCGGCTACGTTCTTCTGGAATTCGCCCAATCTTTTTTCAAGCTCTTCAATGGCTGCTCTTAGAACCTCTTTTGGAGTTAAGCTACCTGTAGTCTCTATGGACAAAACATGTTCATCAGGATTATTTGTAGATGTAAGGGCTGAGACTGTAGCAGAATTCCATTTGGCATGATCGCTACCTCTACCTAGTCTTGCATAAGCTTCTACCTTCAATTTCTGACTTGGAGCTAGTGCAACAATTGGAATGTTAGGACTTACAGGCTTTACAACTTCGTCTTCTGAGCTGAATTTCTGCTGAAGTTATTGTACGAGTTGTATCTGCGCTACCGGAATCAAGCATAAGTAAGACTCTACATCTACTACAGCCAAGCTCGCTATGGCAGTCACATGCGGATGGCTCGATAAATCTCTCAAGATCTGTTTTCAATGGCATCATTGCGAGTCTATGGGCTACTCCTTCATCAGGCAAAACTGATGAATTTTCAATAATTACAACATCATCAACAGCAAATGTGGGAATTCCTGATAAGCAAATTCGTCTAAGTGCATTAGCATATTGAATGGGTATACCCTTCAATTTTACCACCATATTATTACCACTTTCCTCTACAATCTCTAAAGAAGTCAAATCTTACGAAAAGGGACTGAAATTCCAAATAAAAATCTAGCGAGTTTTTCTTTATAGATAAATACCGAGTATGAGTACCCTCATTATGGATACCAAAGTGACAGTTGTGAGGTTCTCAGTAGAAGGGGAAAAGTTCGAAATATTGGTAAAACCTGACCCTGCTTTGGAATTCAAGATAGGTAAGCGTAAGGACATCTCTGGAGTATTGATTTCAGATGAGATTTACTCTGATTCCAACAAAGGAACAAGGGCGTCTACGGAGAAACTTATGAAGGCATTCAAAACCACTGACTCAAATGCAATTGCCACTATAATGCTTGAGAAAGGAGAACTAAATCTTACTACTGATCAGCGAAGAAAGATGGTATCTGAGAAACGTAAACAGATAGTGGACTTTATTGCTAAAAGCTATGTTGACCCAAGATCACATCTTCCACATCCTCCACTTAGAATAGAACAAGCTATGGATGATGCAAGAGTATCAGTTGATCCTTTTAGAAATACTGATGAACAGATCAAAGAAATAATAGAACAACTCCGATCGATAATTCCGTTAAAGTCTGAAAATATGCTTCTCGAAATTCTAGTGCCGGCTCAATTTGCAGCACAATCTTATTCTGTTTTAAAGTCCTTTGGAACTTTGAAAAAAGAAGAATGGCAATCAAACGGTGGACTTAAAGTAATACTAGATATACCGGCGGCGGCAAGGGCAAATGTAATGGACAGATTAGGATCTGTAACAAAAGGTACTGCTTCTATTGAGGTTGCAAAATGATGGACGTAAAAAGAAGATATGTTATTCCTGGCGATGTAATAGCAACTGGTCCTCTACGACCAGAACAAAATGTGTATCAAGATGGTGATAGAATGATTTCAACATGTGTTGGAATTTCTGAAATTTTTGAAAATTCTGTAAAAGTGATTCCTCTCACTGGTGGATATATGCCAAAGGCAAATGACTTGGTTATTGGAAAAGTAATTGGAACTTCTCCCCTTTCTTGGGAGTTTGACATAAATTCCTGCTTTGTAGGATTTTTACCAGCACAAGATGTTTTTGGCAGAGATTATTCGCCCACTAAAGATGAACTTAAACAGAGATTGGATATTGGAGATTTGGTTGCAACTAGAATTGCTAATTTTGATAGATCAAGAGATCCACTTTTGACAGTGCAAGATAGAGATCTTGGTAAAATTGATTCAGGTGAACTAGTTGAGATTTCTCCAAGCAAAGTACCTAGATTGATTGGCAAACGCGGTTCAATGATTCAAACAATAGAGATGGCTACTAAGGCAATTATAACAATAGGTCAAAATGGATGGATAGTAATTTCATGTGAAGATTCAGAGGGATTATTAAAGGCAGTAGAAGCAGTGAAAATGATCGATGCCCTGGCGCATACGCCAAATTTGACTGAAAGAGTCAAATCTATGCTTGGGGTAACAGATGGTGAAAATAATGACACAATTAATGACTGAAGATGGAATTAGATGTGATGGAAGGAGACTTGACGAGCTTAGAGATATCTCCATTAAAGTAGGAGTACTAAAAAATGCAGATGGTTCTGCTTATATTGAATTTGGAAAGAACAAGATTTTAGCTGGTGTTTTTGGTCCAAGAGATGTTCATCCAAAACACATGGCAAATCAAGATTCTGGAATTTTACGTTGTAGATATCACATGTCACCGTTCTCTGTTACTGAAAGAAAAAATCCTGCCCCATCTAGAAGAGAAATCGAAATTTCTAAGGTTATCAAAGAAGCATTGCAACCAGCTGTAATACTAAAAGATTATCCCCGTACTGTAATTGATGTATTCATTGAAGTGCTTCAAGCAGATGGTGGTTCAAGATGTGCCGCACTTGATGCTGCAGCTGTAGCTCTTGCAGATGCAGGTATCCCAATGCGTGACTTGGTATCTGCATGTGCCGCAGGAAAAGTTGCAGATAGAATAGTTCTAGATGTCAATAATGAAGAAGATCAAGAGGGACAGGCAGACATGCCAGTTGCCTTGATGCCAAATGTAGGAAAAATTACACTTTTACAACTTGATGGTATGCTAAAACCTGAAGAATTCAAAACATGCATGCAGACTGCACTAATAGGTTGTAGACGTGTTTATGAAGTTCAAAGAAAAGCATTAATGGAAAAATATTTTCAATCTGGTGAGCAATAAAATTGGGTTCTCAAATATTAGATCAATTAAAACGAGATAAAATTCTTGATCTTCTAAAAACTGGAAAAAGAATAGATGGAAGATCTCTTGACGAACAAAGGCCGTTGACAATTGAAACAGGTGTAATTCCAAAAGCTAATGGCTCTGCTAGAGTAAAACTAGGAAATACCGAAGTTATAACTGGTGTAAAGATACAACCTGACAAACCGTTTCCAGACCTTGGTGATAAAGGAATTCTCATCTGCACAGCAGAAATTTTACCATTGGCAGATCCAAATGTAGAACCTGGACCACCAAATGAAGAGGTTATTGAACTTGCAAGAGTTGTTGACAGAGGAATACGTGAAACTGAAATGATTGACTTGCACAAACTTGTTCTAATTGAAGATAAATCAGTTATTGGCATGTTCATTGATAGTAGTGTCATTGATTCTGGTGGAAACTTATTCGATGCTTGCTCTTATGCATCTGTAGCAGGTATTCTTTCTTGTACTGTTCCTAAATATGAAATTAAAGACGAATCTCCTGTACTTGTAGAAGGTGTAACATCCAAGCCTCCGATTAAGACACTACCAGTATCAGTAACCATGGCAAGAATTGGTGATTACGTAATCGTTGATCCAACCAGAGATGAAGAATCATGCATGGATGCAAGAATTACAATTACCACAAACTCTGATGGTAACATTTGTGCAGTACAAAAGGGTGGAAGTGATGGATTTACTGCTGAACAGCTTATCCAGTGCTCTGAAACAGCTCTTTCTGTAGGAAGGAAAATAAGGAAGCAATTTGAGCAGTTGATGTAATATGGCAAAACATAAGAGCGCTTCACTCAAAGGACTGGGTCAAAAATATGGCCTTAAACCAAGAAAAAAATATACATCCGTACATAGACAACTAAAAGCACAAAGAAAATGTCCTGAATGTGGTTCTGAAAAATTTGGAAGAGAGGCAGTAGGAATCTGGGTCTGCAAAAAATGTAATTTTAAAGTAGCAGGTCTGGCATATGACGTCAAACTATAAAACTAAGATAGAAATTTCTGCTGGTAAAAGAACGAAAGCAATTTTTCACTCTATTGAAACTGATAACAAATTCTATGATGAAAACCCTACACAAACAAGGTTCTCATTAGATGATAAAATTACAATTATGATTGACGCACAAGAAATTTCACATCTACGAGCTGAATCTGAATTCTACTTTGAGACTTGTCCAAGCAAGTAATGATTCAATCGAATCGGTAAAGATATAAACAAAACAGCAAGTCAAACATTCATGTCTGCCGGTGAACAACAAATTCCTCCTTGGTTACAAGAGCAAGTAGGTAGATTACAACAATTACAACAAAATCTACAATCCATAATGCTTCAAAAACAGCATCTTGAATCTGAACATCTTGAGACTGAAAGGGCACTTGAGTTATTACTAAAGGCAAATGATGATGATGTTGTTTACAAAACTGCAGGATCAATTCTTGTGAAATCTAATAAAACTAGTTTGGTTTCAGAATTACAAGAAAAGAAAGAACTTGCAAATACTAGACTTACAGTATTAACAAAACAAGAAGTAAGAGTAAAAGAAAATCTGAAAGAGGCAGAGACTAAAATCCGAGAAATGTTGAGAGGTACTTCGCAACCAGGACAAAATAAGATAGATACTCCTAAATAAAATATTTACAGAAACTTAACGGTTTAATGAAAATTGAAGATCTTCGAATGGTAATTGATGAAAGGGAACGAAAAAGCGGAATCCCTGATCTGCTAAAACAGATAGGCGTCAAAGTCGAAATGATGAATTTACCTGTTGGCGATTATATTGTTGCAGCTGAAACAGTAGTGGAAAGAAAAAGTGTCAGTGATTTTATCTCATCAGTTTTTGATGGACGTTTATTTGATCAATGTAATAGACTGAAAGAACACTTTGAACATCCTACTATAATCATAGAAGGAAATGTTGATGAAATTGATAAAATTACGGAAAATCCACTTGTGTTCTATGGGGCAATGTCCTCAGTAGTGCTAGATTTCAAAATACCTGTTATCCCCACTCCTAATGCATCACATACTGCTAAATTGCTAATATCGATGTGTGCAAGACAAGGAACTGTAAAAGGACCTTTCCTTAAAAAAATTAGAAAATCTGGTGATTTGCAACAACAACAATTGTCCATCTTATGTAGTTTGCCAGGTGTTGGGGAAAAACTTGCATCTAGAATGCTAGAAAAATTTGGTTCACCGAGTAGCTCGTTAAACGCCTCATCTGTGGAATTATCTAAAATAAGTGGAATGGGAGAAGCACGTGCTCAAAAAATAAGAAAAATACTTGATGCCGAAGGTAAAAATGCAAAAAAGACTGATCAAAAGACATTGCATGATATATGACACATTGTTCAAATATATCTCTCTGATTCTAATCGAATAATTGATAGTTTCACATCAGTGGTTGGCAGAACATTACGATGATCCAGATTTAGTAATATTGGATTCTCGTGGCAGTGTTGCATATTCTTATGCTCATATTCCAAATTCTCAGCCTCTTGGAGTTGAAAAAGTTGTAAAAACTAATCAGTATGGAGCCAATCTTGTAATTGAAAGTGAACAGGCTGCAACTCTATTTGGTTCACTTGGAATTGATGAATCAAAAACTGTCATAATATATGGTGATTACTTGGATCCATCTGCTGCTAGGATATCTTGGACATTATTATATTTTGGACATGAAAAAACAAAAATTCTAGATATCGGAATAAGAACTTGGCATAAAAAAGAACTTCCAATTACTAGGGATATCCCAAAATCAATATCTGCAAAATTTATTCCAAAAGTAAATCCTTCAATAAGGATTGAAGCAGAAGAACTTCATAAAAAAATTGATAGCGCTGTAATAATTGACGCTAGATCTCCTCAAGAATTCATGGCTGGTAGAATCTTGAACGCAATACTATTTCCCTTTACTGAAGGTGTAGGCGAAGGTGGTTCTCTTTTTAAAGAAAAAGATGAACTTTCACGGATTTTTACCGAACAACAAATGCCAAAAGATAAGGAATTGGTATGTTATTGTGCACTTGGTCATAGAGCTGCAAATGTATTTACTCAATTAAAAATGGCTGGATATGATAACGTGAAGTTATATGATGGCTCTTTTGCGGATTGGATTGGAAGAAGGCTTCCTCTCAGCTGATTTTTTCTTTAACTTACTTCCACATATGGGACAATTTGAGATCCTTTCAAAGACCTTGCTACACGCAGGGCAAATGTATACGCTATCTAATACCTTAGATATTCCTTTAGTCATTATTGGAATAACTTTCAAATTCAAATGTTTAGCAACATTCGATACTGTATAGTCGTCTGTTACCAATTCACCATTTAGCTGCACACACAATGCAAGTACTGATACATCTTCCTTTGATAACTCGGACAGATCACCTGTATTCTTTGCTTTCTCTAAAACGAAATTAGTATTTTCTTGCTCTGGTTCTATAATTTTTAGTCTGTCTAAATCAATAAGAGCTTGCACGGCATCATGACTTTTCTTAATATGCTTGATCTCTTCAAAAACTAACGGAGTTGTAAAACTCTGCTCTTGTGAAGAAAATGGTATGCCAGCGTAAAATGACGTCGCATCTAAAACTCTAGAAGCCAAGCTTACTCATCTGTCTAAGACCTTGTTTCTTTAGTCTTACAAACACAGTCTTGTTTTTTGTATTTTTTGATTGTTATTACTTCATCAAATCTCGCGGTTTTGATAACCTGTGCATCCATGATGATATTTGAATCATGATTACTTATGATCTCAACTTTTTCATCAGGTACCACAATTGATGGTAATTTGTTGACAGGGGCAACCGGTGTTATGATTAGTACATTTAGACTCTCATGAAGTATCGGTCCTCCAAGAGAATAGGAATGACCTGTGGAACCACTTGGGGTTGCTACGATTACACCATCCATTTTTTGTGTTACAGTATCACTTTGAAATTTGATTTCAAACAGCGAAGTCTTTGTCAAATTCACTCTGTTGATGTAGATCTCATTTAGTGCAGGTGGAAAGTCTTGTCCTCCACAAGAGGCAACCACCCTGATTCTTCTATCAAAAAAAACCTTGTCTGAAATAATTTGGTCAATGGCCGTATCGATTTGGGGTAATGTTATTTCTGACAATATGCCTCTATTTCCTCCGACATTTATTGCAAGATTTGGAACTTCATTTTCTAAATATCTAAAAGTTCGGAGAGTAGTTCCGTCCCCTCCTAATGTAATTGTTAAATCTAGTTTTGTGGTCTTGAGATCTTCTAAATCATTGACTTTTTTTGCACCATCAACATCTACTGGGGAAACAGTGTATACCTTAACTTTTTTTGCGAGTAGTTTCTTGGCTACCTTCTTTACCGCATCCTCTGATTCTTTTGAACCGACTTTGCTTACTAGTGCTACATTGTGAAGTTCCAATTAAAATTACTATTCTAATTTCACTTAAAAAGCATCTGATGAGTATAAAATATTAAGAACCCTACGAGTTCATTATGATAGAGATAGAAATGAATTATGCACAACAAGTTTTAGTTGATACCGAAACAGTTGCAAATAATCTAAACAACAAATCATTCAAAGTCATAGAAGTTGACTATGATCCTGAAAATGCCTATAGACAAGGCCATCTGCAAGGGGCTAGTTTAATCTGGTGGAAGCGAGACATTAATGATCCTATAACACGTGACATCATAAACAAAACCCAGTTTGAAGATCTTTTATCAAGAAATGGGATAACTGCACAATCTGAAGTTGTTTTGTATGGTGACTTTAACAATTGGTTTGCTGCTTTTGTATTTTGGATATTCAAGTATTATGGACATGAAAAAGTACAGATAATGAACGGTGGAAGGAAAAAGTGGGAAATTGAAAATAGATCTTACACAAAAGATGAACCACCAATATCAAGAACTAATTATGTTGCACAACCACCAAATGAAGGACTGCGAGCATATCTGTTTGATGTACGAAGAGCTCTTGAAAAGAGTGATACAGTTCTAGTTGATGTACGTTCTCCAAAAGAATTTTCTGGGGAGGTAACTGCTCCAGTCTGAATATCCCATGGAACATGCTCAGAGAGGTGGGCATATTCCTAATGCAAATAATATTCCTTGGGCAAGTGCCGTAAATGACACTGATGGTACTTTCAAATCAGTTGAAGAACTTAAGAAAATTTATGAAACAAAAGGTGTGACACCTGATAAAGATGTCATATGTTATTGTAGAATCGGAGAAAGATCTTCACATACTTGGTTTGTACTGAAATATCTACTTGGATATCCTCAAGTTAGAAATTATGATGGTTCTTGGACCGAATGGGGTAATATGATTGGAAATCCAATTGAAAAATAACGAAACAGGTCAGGAACAGCCGATTCTAAAAAAAGGTATATTCTATACCATACTTGATGGTGCCTCTGATATTATAATGGAGGATAAAACTAAACGTGGTCTTACAGTACAAGAAAGATCGATTGACGAGAAATATGGGGTGAATTCTGACAAAGGAATGATTTATGACATGGATGGAATCGGCCACAAGGTAGGAATTCGTTGGTACTTTCCAAAAGGCAAGTATGGATTTGAAAAAGTACTTGAACATGCAACAGAGATGGAACAGAGATACAGCAAGATCCGAGAAGAGACTTGCCCTGATTATTAGGAAGCATTTTTAAACTCTTTTTCCATAACCCAATTAGATGTCCCTCCTGCTAAAGGATAAGGTGTATACAGTTCAATCAGCCACATCAAAACGGGGAGTCTATCCTTTACACAGTTACAAACTCGGTCTTTATCGTCTTCCAATAAAACTAGAAGATATCTATGAAATTGATTCTATAGTTAGTGGATTTAAGAAAGTTTTTGAAATGGATAAATTTGCTGACAGAGTTTATGCTACGTATCGTTGGAAGGAAGAAAATTTACCAGATCCAGATGATAGTGGATACAAGTACATTGATCTTGAGGTTCAAGTTGAGATAGTAACTGGAGAAGTTGTAGACATGATTTATCAAATATATCCAGTTGAAAAATATGGTGATGGACTTTGGGTTAAAGATTATAGAAAGAAAGCAGATGCAAATGCAAAAATGGTTATTGATACAATTTTGAGAAATAGTGTACTTGCTGATAAGATGATCGAGCATGAAGTAAAAGTTAAACAATTAACACCAGAACAAGCATTGAAAGAATTAGAAGAACTTACACCACTAGCTCAGATTGTTCCAAATGCAAAACCAAAACCAAAGCCTGCAGCTCCTACGCCAGGACAACAAGTTGCACAAGAAGCAGAGCCTGAGACGCCTTCTGGAGCAAAGCCCGGTCCAATTGATGTAGACTTTAAATCAAAGCTTAAGGTAGTTGAGACTTTTACTGCTCCATCTAGCCACAAGATAAAAGTATTCGGTCACCGAAAGGGTAATGAAATACTGGGAATCTGGGGAGAATTTGTATCAGTTGATTATGATATCTGTGTAGGTGATGGTGCATGCATAGATGCATGTCCTGTGAAAGTTTATGAATGGGCTGAATTTGCAGGACATCCAGCTTCTGATAAAAAACCCCTGATGGCACGAGAACCAGATTGCATATTTTGTTTAGCTTGTGAAAACGTATGTCCTGTTCAAGCAATAAAAATATCTAAGAAAGGATAGTAGAAATTTCAGCGGTACGGCTATAAAGACTGCAGAGTTGAAAAACTCCAAATGTTAACACATGCTCTTCCTAACACTCTGACACAATTTCTGTGGAATGTTTTCATTAGTATTGCAATGATAATTACGCTCTATACTTGTAACTTTTATTATTTAGTAGTAATTTCAAGACGTCAAAAAAAGAACGACTCTGTTGAATTAAAAGAAATCCCGACCGTTACTCTTCAACTTCCAATATATAATGAGAAATATGTTGCTGCTAGATTGATAAATGCAGTCTGTGCATTGGATTATCCCAAGGATAAACTCTGCATTCAAGTACTTGATGATTCAACTGATGAGACACAAGATCTACTTGAGAATCTAGTTTTAGACTATCAAAAGAAGGGATTTGATATACAACATATTCGAAGATCAGATAGGAAAGGATACAAGGCAGGTGCACTTCGCAATGCAATGAAATTTGCAAAAGGTGATTTCATTGCTATTTTTGATGCTGATTTTATTCCGCCAACATGGTTTCTAAAAAGAGCAATATCCTATTTCTGTAAACCAGACATTGGATTAGTTCAATGCAGGTGGGGTCACGTCAATGAAAAATATTCTCCACTCACAAAGGCACAAGCTCTTAGTCTTGATTTTCATTTCTTAATAGAACAAAAAGCAAAAAGCAATTCTCATCTCTTTATGAGTTTTAATGGCACTGCTGGTATCTGGAGAAGACAATGTATCGAAGATTCAGGTGGTTGGCATACTGCTACACTAGTTGAGGATTTAGATCTTAGTTATAGAGCTCAGATGAAAGGTTGGAAATGCATCTTTGTTCCAGACATTGTAGTAGACGCAGAACTTCCAGTGCAAATGAACTCGGCAAAAAGGCAACAATTCCGATGGGCAAAAGGTTCTATCCAATGTGCCATCAAATTACTTGGGGATGTTACAATTAAGAAAATACCTGTTGATACAAAGATTCAAGCCTTTGTTCAACTTACAAGACATATTGTACATCCATTAGTACTTGCACAATTTTTAATTTTGCCTATACTTTTAGCTTCAAAAATAAATCTCTACGTGATAAGTGGATTACCAGTATTAACAATAATTGCATATCTGGCTATGGGACCTGTGGCATACATCATGGTAATTCGAGGGATGTATGCAAAGAAGTGGAGATCAAAGACACTTTCCTATTTGTATTTGATAATCTATTCTGCTGGTATGTCAGTTAACAATACTGTGGCAGTATTTGATGCATTTTTTGGAAAGAAGAATGAATTTTTACGTACTCCGAAATTTGGAATAATAAAAAATGATGATGATTGGAGAGACAAGGCATATGCTCTTCCCTTTACCAAAACTACGCTTCTTGAGATATTCTTTGGGGTATATGGTATAGTAGGCATGTTTGTTGCAATATTTTCTAATAATCCAGTATTTGTTCCAATATTGGGCATCCAGGTTATTGGATTCCTTTACATTGCATATCTTAGCATATCTCATTCAACATTTAAAAAAGGCAAATCAAGAAGTAGAGTCGAAACAAAGGCAGAAAAAATGGCAAATAATTACTATAAAGTTGCATTGGCTGGTATAATCGGACTAATTGTAGTAGGCGTAGTAATGGCTTTTGAGGAATATGGCAGTACAATTTATCCCCTTGATCAATCAAGAGGAATTTTATCTAGAATTCAAGCTACTTCTGATCCACAAGTAATTCATGATGATATACAAATGGTACAACAACTCTTACCAAAATCTGGTAACCCTGTTTGGATATTTCCGACAGATGAAACTAATTTTGGATTGATGCAAAAAGATCTTACCACAATGTTGTCCACACTTGATAAAATATCTACTACTTCACCTGATACCGCAGCATTTCATACAGGGATGCTTAACATTCATGCCCAAGCAACTACAATAGTATTCAATTTACTTGATGCTACACCATACATGTATGTCAGTGTTTCAAACATGTTGTTTGGAAGTATATGGGTTGCAGTAATCATTGGAATATTTGCACTTCTTAAGAAGAAAAAGGAAAAACTACAATCTTTTGAAATGACAGACTGACCTAAGTAATATTTAATTCACGTCTTATTTCATCTACTGCTCGTATTCCAAAAAGATCACGAACTTGTTCTATTCTAATTGCCTCTTTTACAATGTCTGAACCAAGTTCTGTGATCAAAAGTCTGAATGCGTCTGTAAACCTTATCTCCCATTTGTCTGCACAATCCAAGATCTTTGATATGCTCCACTGTTTTACTTCTAAGGGCAGTGGCATTTTTGTTTCTACCTCGATAGAAATACGGTCAAACAGATTTATCATATCTTTAGTTTGACTTACCATTTTCTCAATATCTTCTAATGTGCCATATTTTGATTCAGAACGCATTCTGATATTTGATTGAAATTCTGATAAGCGAAGCAATCCCATGACTTCATGTGATGTATTCTGAGATGTCTTGTGAGTTACATGACTAATGTCTTGTAATTGTTGTGAAATCTCATAAGTTTTCTTATTAAACTCGGAGATGGATGATGAATTCCTGTTTAACAGTTCTGCAAAATCTGATATTTTTTCGTCAAGATCTTTACTCTTGCCTAGAACATTCTCTTTAAAGTTTGTAAATTCAGAATTTATGTTCCTAATATCGTCACTCAGTACAGATAGTGAATCTGTTTTCTTTATCAATGAATCAATCTCTGTACCAATATTTCTTATCTGAGAATTCAAACCTGGAATTGAATCTGTTTTTGCAATGATTGTGCTTATTTCGCCTTTTAGATTGGATATACTATCCTCCAGTCCTGACATTTTTTCGGTTTTTGAGGAGATCTCTTTTGTATTCTGTCTTACTTCTTCAATTTCTTGATGTAAATTAGATAGTGATTCTGTCTTGGTTGACATTTCGTTTGTACTTTTTCTTAACTCATCTATTTCTTTACTGAGATTAGAAAGTGATTCGGTACGACTTGCTACGTTTTTTATATCTTCACGTATTTTCTCAGTTTTTTCTGATACGTGCATTATCATTTTGGTATTATTTCTAATAGAATCCATGCTATCAGCAACACTTTGCATTATCTTATTGGTGTCTGGTATGGATTCCTGTTTATCTCGAATTTTGTCTACGTGATCCTGAAGTCTATTTATTTGATTGTTGATCTTATCTATTAGGTTAGAATGTGCCTTAACTTGACTCATCCCAGAAAATAGACGTTGTGTGTCTTCTTCTATTATGTTTATTTGTCTTGAATTTTTCTGAATTTGATCAAGTGATGAATTTACTGATGAAATCATATCCTTTAGAGAAATCAATATCTTTTGATTCTCTACAAATATTTTTGACATTGTCTTTACTTCGGTGGCTAAAGTTTTGGTAGCATCTGAGATTGAAGACATTTTCTTGACAACTTCATGTGTAGGATCTTTAGATCTGGGTTTTGATTCTACTCGTTTTGATTTAGTCACTTCCAATTAGAATAATAACAACCGATAAAAAAGTTAGGTTTGATTTTGTATAGTACAAAAAAGGTTCCAGGTTTAGTTATTTACTAACTCTGGATCATGAAGACTTTCATGGAAAGTCTTTGCTACTAAACCATTTGCAGTTTCGAAGAACTGCTTTGGGCAAAACTCACAATTTAACATGTAATACGGTACCATACGGTACTATTAATAAGAGGGTAACTTTGCTATTACCTGATTTATTTTTCGAGGCTTAGAGAAGCAGAATTTATGCAATATCGTAAACCCGTGGGATTTGGACCGTCTTCAAAGACATGACCAAGATGTGCACCACAATTCTTACACAATGCTTCCACTCTTAACATCCCGTCACTTGTATCTTTCTCCATTTTTACATTGTCTGAAACTGATTCCCAAAAGCTTGGCCATCCTGTTCCGGAATCAAATTTTGTTTCTGAGCTAAACAGGTCGGTTCCACAGCATAGGCATTTGTACATGCCTTTTTCTTTACAGTCATGATATATTCCGGTAAAGGGGGGTTCTGTTCCTTTCATTCTACATATCTCGTATTGTTCAGAAGTAAGTTTATCCTTCCATGGGTCGTTTGACGATTTCAATATGTCATTCATTACATCTTTGAGATTTAATCTTTGTCGGCTTCACATGTCTCATATTTCTAAAGCAGTCAGATACCCCAGGTATAATTCATCACAAATCAGCATACCCAATCATCATTCTGCAACGTGTTCTATCTCATTATGCCTTATATTATGACCGATCTCTGCTTTGGAAATGATATTTGTATGTGATTACGTTTGTCATGATGTGTGAGGTAACAAATCTTCACCAAATTGTTACCCTGTATCACATTTGATATTAAATAAAATTTTGTAGAGTTTTATCTGTGATAGAGGAGATGCTGGAAAAAATTGAATCTTCAGGGATTAATGGAATAAAAAAAACCGACCTGAAAAAGACATTTGGAAAGGATTGTGAAAGTATGCTTGAAGAATTAAATGGAAAAGAGCTAATCTTTATTGAAAAAAAGGGTGTGGCGTATTTTATCTGGACCAAAGAGAATTACATTCAACATATAACACAAAACGACCCTAAATTCAAATTAATGCTTAACATGTTAGTAGGTGTAAGTCAGTCTCTTGCAAAAGTAAAAGCACATGCAGAAACTCTGGAAGAAGAATTGGAAAAATATTCAACACATGAAAGTGTCTCTAAAAATGATGATTTTGAGGGTGTGTTTAACAGTTCATTGAGTGAATCTTCTACTTCTATAGGTTGGGTCCCATTTACTAAAATCAGAGAGAAAATCTGTGAAACCCAGAATCTTTCTAAGGATAAATTCTATCAAATGGCATCAAATTTGATCGAAAATCATAGAGATAGATATGAAATTTCTTCTGGCGGTCAAGAGGGAATTGTAATGCGTGGACTTGTTCATGGCTACGTGAGGAATATTTGATGTATCCTTATCATTTACAACAAAATCCATACCCTAGTAGTCCAACCCCGACAGAAAAAGATGCAAAAATACTTGGAGGTAGAAGACATAAAGAAGCAAAAGTTGCTGTGCTTGAATGTATAAAGGAATTAAATAGAAAAGTAGAAGGTAGGACTGCTGAAAATGGAGATTTTCGAGTAATCACTGTAGTCCAAGACGTAGGTTCTGGAAAAACTCATTTGGCTTTGCATGTTAAAAGTCTCAAAGGACGATACAATACTGAATGTTCTTATGTTGATTTGTCTACGATTTCACCAAAGACCATCTCTGGAATTTATGATGCAATACTCAAGGGATTTGACAATGAATTCTTTGTACAATTAAGATCAAAATTCTTGAATTATCTAAGAGAAAATGCAGAACAAGGAGACAATTCTGCCAAAAAGGCGCTTGATTATACTTTTGTAAATAAGTTCACTGGAATGACAATAAAAGAGAAGACCGATGATATAATCGCTGGAAAACAATCCGTATCTGTTGAAAATCTGACCAAGTTTCTAATTCACAAATTTGACTATCATGAATCCATTTTAATTAGAAATATTATTTCTAATTCTTTTGATGAAGTTAAAAACTTGGAAACACTAATCGGAATGATGTCCTCTATATCTCGTTTGACTCATAGATTTTTAGGAAAAATTCTTGTCTTTGAAATAGATGAACTTGACGGAAATAAAGATTCGATTGAATTCATCAAGGGTGTGATAAATGCACATCTTCCCGCTTCTGTATTACTATTGATATCTACTCCATCCGGTTATCTGGAGATACAAAATACCAACCCATCTGTATTTGATAGACTGGAAAAGGCAAATTACAAAATTGATCTGGCCGGATCAAACTCTAAAGATGAACTAGCTGAAATTGTGACAGAGTACATAAAACATTGTGATAAAGATGGTAAATTTGGAACAGAAGAACAAGGAGAACTAGAGGACAAAATTCAAGTACTCTATGACGAATTTACAGAGTTTAGGAATGTACGTTCTGTTATCAATATCTTGTATCAATCAATGGAGAAAGCAATGCAATCAAATTCTAAAAAAATCGATGAAAATGTGATTGATGAAGCAATAAGGCAATCATATCCAGGACTTAGAGTAAGAGGAAGTATAATGAATATCCCTATATCTGATTTCTTAACAATACGAAGAAATGATATAGATAATGAAAAGGAAATCAAAAAGGCAGTCAAAAGTCTGACCATTTTTGCTCAGGAAATGGGTACAATACAAAAACTAGAAAAACAAAACTTGCTTCTTGATGCGGTATATCAGGATAACTTTGGATCAAAGGTGGGATTGGCCATAATTGCTAATGAATTAGGCATTCCTGATTTGGATCAAATATCTGATATATCAAAATCGGCGATAGTTGACAAGCTAATTATACTTACAAACAAAAAGATTCAAACTCCCTATAATGCTACAGTTGTAAACATTGACAAGTCAAAGATGGTAGATCTGATATATTTCAATAACAAGTATGGTGGCAAGAAAATCTCTGAAGAAGACAATGAAAGAATAGAGATATTGGCAAAAACTCTAAGCATCATTTGACACTGTTTTACAGAGTATCTTTTTAAAAAGTCATTATACATTTCTTTTATGGTTAATAAAGAACTAGAGAAATTTCTCTCAGAAAGACACAAAGATGTTACCCTCTTTGATTTTGAAGGAAAGAAAGTACCTTGTATTATTCTGGATGAAAAAAAATTTGATAATGTAATGAAGACTATTGCTGGAAAACCAGTTTCTGTCGAGACCAATCTCAACATACTCCAAGATGGTCTTGGTCATGTTTTTGTTAAAGTGACATTACAGTTTTCACAAGGAGATATTGAAGAAAAATTTCTAATATATGCAAATGAAAATGTGGATTTCTTTGAAGCTTTGGCAGAAACTGCGTTGCTTACTCTCTCTTCTCCTAATTCGCAATATGGCAGCTCTAATGTATTTATGATACAGCTACCAAAACCTGAGAGAGCTCAAAATGCATTGGAAATAATTAGAAAAGGTTTGCATAAGTAAATGCGGTTGCCGGGATTTGGACCCGGGTCGCAGAATTGGCAATCCCGCATAATAACCAAGCTATACTACAACCGCTTAACCGATTTAGAAATTATTAGTCTATTAAAGGGTACTGTTTAGAATACCATTTTTTAACATGATGTTGTAAAGGTATGTTATGGATAAACAACTCGAAGTAAAATTAAATCAAAAAATAAATGAGGTTGCAGACAAATCAGATGAAATTTTCAAAATTGTAAAATCGCTAGATGAATTAAAGACTCACTCTGACTCCTTTGGTTATGGGATTGTAATAGGAAGATTATACAACTCATTTTATTATCAATGCAGAAGAATTCTAAAACGTAATCCTACAAGTGATGAGTTTGATGAATTCCTTGATATTCTAAGTAAAAAACAAAAAGAGATTCTTAACTCTTTAAAATTAAGCTAGGGCAGGTTTTAACGGAATTACTTTGATCATTGGAGTGCATGGTAGTTTTACAGATGCACCATGCAGTGCTTTTTTTGCTGCTTCAAGATGCTCTTTTTTCACGTGAGCCTCCATTATCACTTGTCCTATTTCTATACGTGCTGCTAAACTTACAGCTTTACCAAATGCCCCTCGCATTCCTTCTGACAATCTGTCTGCACCTGCCGTTGCAATCATTTTATTCTCTCTTAACAAAATATGTGGATAAACTCTCAATGTAGAATAATAGCCTGTTTCTCCAGTAACTGTTTCAATTGCCTTGTTTGCAGATAATCTAGCAGATTCAATTGCCATGTGTCTTATCTGCATCTTTTGGCTAGAACAGAGCTGTACGCAATAATCATAATCTCCATCTTTTTTTCCTCCATAGAATTTTGCAATTTTTATCTGAGGCTTACCCTTGATGTACTTCTTCCTAGTATATGGTTGGCCATTTCCAACTCGGTAATTTGCTCCGTGCATGATAACACTTTTTTTGTTTAAAGCCCTATATTTTAACCGTGAGATCATATCTGCGCTTCCTAGGTATTGTCGGAGTTGAAATGACTCCAAATATTCTTGATGTTACCTATTTTGGTTGTCACCGAATCAAATTCCTTTTCTATCGATCCTAGAAACGATTTTTCTTTAGAACCACAAGATCTATTATATTGATAATAATCCATTGAATTTCAATGTCCGAGTTAGAGTCAAAAGTAGAAGGAGTTTTGGTAAAAGATCATGTTCTTGTATCTGACAAAGATATGCAACATGTCTTAGAGCTCAGAGGATTTGGAGAAATAATAAAAAAGAAATTTTTCCTCAAACCGTTTGAATCTTTATACTTACTTTATGTTGATAAACTTAAACTCTTCAGAGGAACTCATCAGATAGATTTCGATACTTTGATGGCAGAATGTATCAAACTTGATCCTGACTCTTTCACAAAATTTCTGATATATAGAGATCTTAGAACCAGAGGATATGTTGCAAAAGATGGATTTGGATTTGGGTCGGATTTTCGAGTTTATGAACGAGGTCAATTTGGAGAAAAAGGTGCAAAATACGTCGTATTTGGATTAACTGAAGGCAAGAGAGAGAAGATTGGATTACTTCAAAAACAAATAGAAGACATTACTACAATGGGCAAGGAACCGGTGCTTGCAGTAATTGAAAGAAGAGGAGAGGTGATTTATTACAAGGTATCCAAAATTCAATTTCATCAAAATAAAGATCAGCCTGGATTTTCAAGTATAGAATCTTAAATACAATAAAACTATTTTTTACGTGTGGAGTTTAGGGAGATTTACTGTTTTAATTGTAAAAAAAGTTTAGGCAGGTATAATGAAAAATATTTTTCAGAACAAAAAATAAATGAGATAATAAAGATAAATCATGCCTCACACATTTATGAAGGACATGAAATTGTAGTGAAAAGAATCACTGTCTGATTACAAGTTTGTATATAGTTAAGGTAATGTTGATTGTTCTTGCTTATGATTGATAAGTAATTGTTTTATATCCATCTCAGCTTCTCAAATCGTTGAAGACTAGTTTATTTTTACTTGGGTTTGTTCTCTTATTTGGATTTACACAATCATCTCTTGCAATTAATAGTGGTATCACATTGACTCCGCCTAGTTTGGTAGACACGTCTGGGCACACAATTTCTAATTTTCAAGTTGGTCAGCAGATTGGTGTTGAATCGACACTTACAAACAATGGTAACTCTAATCAAAAATTCACCTATTTGGTTCAAGTCATGGATAGTAATGGTGGAACTGATTTTCTGGAAGGCTTTTCGGCATCAATGCTACCAAATCAATCCTTTAACGCATCACAAGTGTGGATTCCAAAGAACACTGGACAATACACCATTGAAGTATTTGTCTGGGATAGTTTGTCGTCTGCTATTCCGTTAACTAATGTACTTCATACCACAATTACCGTAACTTGATCAAATCTTGGTTTGTGGTATACTGCTAATTTTGAATTTAAGTCTTAAGTAGAAATTCATAGAATGAATTCTTCTCATTGCTTAATTATTATCAAAATTTTGTATGTTCATGCCCGATGAATCCTGTAGAACTTGTGGAGGAGAACTGGTTAGCCATATTCTATGTTCTGATTGTAGAAAGATAGCTCAAAAGATATGTAGAGTTTGTAATCGTACCACTCTTCTACAGTCCCATCAATACTGTATGAAGAATCCACTATCGAACCAAAATCCGATGCTTGCTCAAATGACTTGGAATAAATCTTTAAAGACTCACAAGCGTTCATTGCGTTTCTCGTTTCTTGCTATTGGTGTAGTTGCTGGATTTCTTATTCTGGGACTAGTTACTACCTCTTACACTGGAATTACTCAAGAAATTCCTGATGAAGCTCAAGCCACTAATTCAAATAATATTGGAGTAAATACTATTGATACTTTTCCAGCCCAACATGGAACATCATACAATAACTGTCTTGCTTATGGAAGTGGTGAATCTATCACAGTGACATGTCCTACAGATAATGGAACTGTGTACAAGGGAATATTGAATATGCCAAAAGATATGAAAAAAGATTTTTCAGATTCCGTATTTTCAATTCGAGGAATCTCCATTACCGAGAATTCTGACGGCTCTGTAATGTTACAATATCATCTCAAGAAATATGTGACAGACTCTTTTGGAATTTAGTTAGAATAATTTGAATCTAAACTATAAAAATTTTTTAATAAAAATATATGAAAAGAATGCTCCCGCCGGGATTTGAACCCGGGATCACTGCCTTGAGAGGGCAGTATGCTTAGCCGGACTACACCACAGGAGCTTAGCTAAGCCATAAAGAATAGCAATTTAAAGGAACGTTTTGCCTTTGAATGGATTTGTAAATTTTAACAGCTTTGATACTTTATAGCAAAATCTTAGATTGATTCTTCATGGATGTAAAACAAATTCCTACTTTACTCTCAATGTCTGATTTCCCTATTGGATTGGGAGGTTGTAGAAGTGATGGAACTCATTTCCAATGTTGTGAATATAACATAACCGTGATGGATGAAAAATCTGGAGAATCAGTTCACCGTATTGAAAACGACTTTGTCAAGATACATCATTGTTCTCTTAATGATACTACTAGTAGTACCTTACACCAACTACATAATTTAACTATCATAAATGATGATCAATGGAAGACTCAGAATGTTATTGTCAAAAATAAATGAAAAGAAAGAACAGATTGCAACTTCTCATGCTAGGAGTTGCCTTGTTGATACTGGAATTCTTGCTAACAAAGCAAGAGATTCTGTAAAAATCAATGATCCTTTTGCAGGGGCGTGGATAAAGTGTGCATCATATTCTTTGGCAGATGCTATTTTCTGTCTTAATATGAAGAGACCAAGTCCAACTCATATGCTCGAGGTGATAAGAAACATGAAGAAGGATAAAGTAAACCAAAAGTTTTCTACTATACATCAGATTCTTGGTATTGAAAGATCATCCACATCACTTCTCTCAAGGATGGTTAAATCGACTGTTGGATTTTCTAATATGGTGGAAAATAATGGAAATTCTGAAATCATCACAAAAAAATATGAATATCTTCTAGATAATTCGCTTCTTTCAGATTGCTACTTTTATCTAGGATATGTAAACAGGAATAATCTGCTTAGAGTTAAAAATCAGATTCATCGAAATCCAGAATTTATCCATGTGTTAAAAATAGGACTTGATATGGAGCATGACCCTGTGGTAATTGACAATCAAGCAGCAACTTTGCTACAGTCTACAAACGAAATACTGGGAGATCTGAAAAATCAGTCATAGGGCTTGGGATTTATGATGGCGATTTTTCGATAACTTTTAAAACCCTGTATGGGATCTCCAAAGTATGACCGATGCAGCATGTGGATGCGAATCATCCAAAGAAAATAATGCAGAATGTGATTGTGAAATGCAGGGCTCATGTCTTTGTGAAGCTTAATTGTACTTGCAAAGCATCAGTTTGCAAAGAGCACGTATCTTCATTCTAATAGGTTTTAGGAACCTTTTTTTCTTTTATTTTTTAAAATCTACAATCTTTACTTTTCGTTTTCATCTTTTATGCCCCATGTTTTAACTAGTTCTTTTTGAAACTTGTCTACTTGTTTCTCATTTAGAGCATCTCCACAATTTTTATGTGTTGGAACTACGACCATCCCATCAAGCTTAAAGTCAACTTCATACATGTGGACTTTTTCGCATTCGCACATATTCGGAATAATATAGTTCCACTATATTTGCTTATTTGAAAGATTTAACTAGAACATTTTTTCTATATCGAATATATGCGAAAGTACGTAGTATTTGCAATTTTTACATTTTTGTTAATCATGCCTGTTGCTTTCCAGTCCGTACAAGCTACAAAATCTACTGATTCATGGTATCCTGGAAAGGGACTTAAACAAGGTGATTATTTCAGTTATAATGTCTGTTTTACTGACTGGCATAATTGTGCTCCACTTCAGATGAGTTTCTGGGTTAAAAATCAAACAAGTGATGGAAGTGGTTGGAATTTAGTATTTCTAACAGTTGATGGCTCGATTGTACAAAAAGGAATCATGACTATAGGAACAATAACTCCCGACCCTACATCTTTTGATCCTAATATTTCAGATTATACTGCAGTTTACAGAAGTACAATCTCATGGTTAGATTCTTTTGCAACAAAGGACTCACCAAAAACTTTTGATGTTCCAGCGTGGGGAAGAACTGGATCTGTTGGTGGACAATCAGTTGGTCCTCTAAACCATGAAACAATTACAGAAGAAGCTGGCACCTTTGATACTTGGGTTGTGGGATGGCACAAAGGAAATGCCGATAACAATATTTGGATTGATTCATCTCTTCCATTTCCTGTAAAAGCAGTTGTCTATGTAGATGTAAACACAGGAACGCCTCCTCCGGATTTTACTTTGGACTTATTAAAAACGGGAAATAGTCAAACAGAGCCTGATTTCTTACAAGTGTCTTCTACTACCACTGCTGGAGTAAGCTCTCAATGTGACGTGCCAAACATGGAACAGGATTCAGTTCACACCACTGCAACAACAGATTCAAACACAATGATTGTTGAATATAGGTATAGTCCATCTAATCCTCATAATGGATGTCCAATAGAGATAAGATTGTCTTTTGAGAAGACCTATGACCAAACTCAAAAATTCAGTAATGTTCAATATGATATATTCACAGTAGACGATAACGGAGTAAAAATATCTTCTCTTGCTCAAGACAAGGGTAGGTCTTCTCTGTTTGCACCAGTTGGAGATGACGATAACACATTTGTCTTGAAAGGAAGTACTCCTCTATCACACATTGTAATAGCCTCTCTTGGAACTGGAGCTGACGGTTCTCTTCCAGATACCAGTTCTGCAGGTACTGTGCAATTCGATGTAAAAACACAAGAATCATTTGGTTCACCATCTGGAAATCTGGGAACGACAACCACGCCTGTAACTAATTCCACTTCTATGACAAATAATACTGTAAATAACGCCATACCTGAATTTCCATTGAGCTCTCTAATGATAATGGCAATTGTAGTTGGATTGACAATTCTATTTGTCAGAATGCATCCAAGTCTATCAAATATTAGACTATAAAAAATCAATTGAGACAGTATGCCTAACATAAGAATAATAGCTATTTTTGCCGTCATTATAATAGCAGCAGTTGCAGGACTTGCATGGCCATTTCTTGCTAATGTAAAACCTGTTTACTTGACACCTATACAAACAAGTCAGTGGCACATGGGTAAAGGATCAGAATACAATCCTGAAATGATTTATCAGGTTTCTTTTAACAATACAAAGTTTTCAACCGATCTAAAATTTCTCCCAATTCAAGGAGGGAGTCAACAGTTGTTAGTTATGATAAATCCTAGTAATGGTAGTAGTAAGGAAATTAATCAAACCGTACAGATAGGTCTAGTTTATGATTTTGTAGATATGTCTTCTGATACCAAACCATACTTTGACGTTCTTGATCAAACCATATTTTCAATGAGAGATTATGCAACAGAGGACAAGTTTCTAGCGAAGGATGCAGAATGGGGAGACCTCTACATTGGTGCAAATCATGAGAAACTCAAAGTAGTTGATTCTGGAAAAATGTCATTTGGATTTGGTTCAGCAAATGCATTTCTTTTGTCATACAGAATTGGAACACATATGAATAAAATATGGATAGTTGATAATTTACCGATACCTGTAAAATCTGAAATTTATGATCCGGACGGAAATCTTCAATATTCTTACGAATTAGTTTCATTGAAGGCACCTTCTACACCCGGTCTTACTCCATAACAATTTTCAAGTAACCAATCACAGAAATTTCTAATCTCATCACTGATCTTACCCCACAAGTGAAGCGATGCAGGTAGGATATCTAGTCTGTAATTGTCATTCATTACTCTGACTCCCTCCTTTCCTTCATACATGTACGCATCTTGTATATTGACACTACCTAAAATTTCAGATGCTTTTGATTTTATCAACTCTCTTGCAATAGAAAATACTCTGCTATCTCTTTCGAATACGAATCCAATATTTTCTGTTCCATATGCCTCATAATCCTCGATCTTTCCTCTTTCAGGAAAATTGAGAGAGACTTTGATATTGTATTTTTTTCCAATGTTGGTTGCAATCTCATTGATGATAGTAAATGCAAGGCCTGGGCTCTTTTTTAAGAGAAATCGAATCTGTGGATTGCTTGATTTTAACTCCTTTTGAAGTCTAGAAGATATTTGGGAGAAACTCATAATTGTAATAAAAAAATTTTCTCATATATGCATTAGGTTTCACTTAATTACAAGATATTTTGAAACAACTCATGCTTCCATTGGATAAGGATAGTGTACCATATGATGAAGGCTCTGAAAGAGCATCAAGCGTTGAAGATTACAAGGTCACATGCATACAATTTATCAAAGACATATGTGGTGATTATCTTGCATGGGTTGATTATTACAAACTACCTGAAGACGAGGACAAGAAAAGACGCACGCAGATACATGCAATCGTGGAAAGGACAAATGACTGGATAGCAAAGATTGCAACTACAATAAAAGGAGTAGATGTTGTCATGAATGATGGAATACAAAAAATGGCAGAAAATACTGCTGGATATCCATTCCAAGTGGGTGTTTTTGTTAATAATATGTCAGGTTATACACTTGCAAAACCCGGAATAATAGACATAATTGTAAAAGCAATTGGTAGAGAAGGGTATAAGGTAAAACTAGGATGGCATCAAAAGGATAAGCGATTCTTGATAAGTTCTACAAGTCCTGTTGTAATTGATGAATCAAACATTCCTGATGAAGACTTTGATCTTTTAGATCTACACTTGAAAATGGATGCTCAAAAATGTCAACTGAGAGATATTGTTTCTTTTACCGTTGTTGTAACAGAAACAAGAGATGGTCAAGAACACGAACGACGTGGTATGACTACAATTATTCACATGGGTTAACTTGTAAAACTATTCTTACTTCCTCTGATCGTTTATCCGCATATTTCATATGTGATATTTTTTTACATAATTCTTGATCATTGACTACTGACGCCATACCTGAAATGAATTTTCCTTGGTATTCTATTTTGACATTGGGATTGCAAAGGGCATTTTTTAACCAATCACTATTTGGATTTCTTCGGGAAAAATAGAAATTCCCCTTGTAAAATACTGCTCTAATCTCAACTGAGTGCTCTTTACCTGATTTTCTTCCTGTAGTGACTAATATTGCCCTGAAGGTTCCCTCTTGAATTTCCACACAATCTAATCTTGTTTTAAAGAATTTAACCGATTAGATTGAAAACCCTGATACCTCCTTCAATAAACTGACTTGACAAGTCGAACGCATGGCTACAAGAATTGAATTAGACCGAAAGCAAATCGCCGCAGATGATTTTAAGGGGAAAAAGGTCATTGATAGAGAAGGAATCGAATATGGTAAAGTAAAACACATCCATATCAATTCTGACACACTAGAAGTTGTGGGAATAACTGTCCACAAGGGATTACACAAAGATCACTTTCTATCGCGTGACTACATAGATAGATTCACTGAGGAATCAGTATTGCTATCATCTGCTCCGATAAGAGTTGACTCTCAAGTAGTTGACATCGACGGACGTAAGATTGGTAAAATCAAAAGACTTCATATGAACACCGAAACCAACGAGTTGGAATCTATCGAGGTGTCTGATGGTCTTATTGGCTCAAGAATCTTTCGTACTTCAGAAATCTGGGGTGTTGGTGAAAAGGTAATTCTTAGACAAACCAAAGACGAATACAAAAGTCCATAAATCTTTTTTTATCTTTTTTATTTTACGGTAATCTGAGTATTAATTACGTCTGTTAATGGACTTGATATGAGATATCCATTAAGCAGAACTGTCTGCACATTGTATGTTCCAGATTCTTTTGGCATCCATGATTGAGCTACAGTGAATTCCTGATTTGGACCAATATCTGCTGAAAGACCTTCTCGCTCTTCGACTTGATTATTTTGATTAAGAATTGACACTAGATATGTAAATCGTTTTTCTCCATCTGAATGATTTGATATCACCGATGAAAAAGCAACAACCTCGCCTACATGTATATCTGATTTCTGATTGCCGCTGGCATCTACGGCAATGGGGGTGCTCAAAGTTATGTCACTTGATGATGCACTTGCACTTTCAACCGCAGTAATTGCTAAAATTCCAATCAAAAAGATATCCAGTCTTAGCACAAGAAATATTTTTCAAGTCTTATTATTAAAAATTTACTCATCTCTGTTTAGACGCCAAAATCTTTATTTTTCCTAATAGCAATTTATAATAGATTAATTTTCTGTTCTTTGTTGTATGCTGTAGAGACTGATAAACTTTCTAAAGTTTATTCTAGTGGCCTTAAGGCCGTTGATGAAATTTCAATCAAGCTAGAAAATGGCGAGATCTTTGGTTTCTTGGGACCTAATGGAGCAGGTAAGAGTACAACTATTATGATTCTAACTACCTTGTTAAAACCAACCTCGGGCAAAGCGTTTGTTGCAGGATTTGATGTTGCAACCCAAGCAAAGAATGTTCGACAAAACATTGGATATGTACAACAAGATTCTACAGTGGACGAATATCTTACAGGTAGAGAAAATCTCGAGTTACAAGCAAGACTCAATCACATCCCAAAAGATATCCGAACAAAGAGGATAGATGAAATACTTGAGATAATCGAATTGGCTGATAGGCAAAATGAAGCAGCCGTGACATACTCTGGGGGCATGAGGAAAAGACTTGACATTGGAGGGGGTTTGTTGAACATGCCTAAAGTTTTATTCCTAGATGAACCAACTCTTGGCCTTGATATACAGACTAGGTACAAAATCTGGGAATACATAAAAAAAATTCATGATGAATTTGGAATGTCCATTTTTCTTACTACTCACTATATGGAAGAGGCTGATAAACTCTGCAATAATATCTCAATAATTGATAATGGGAAAATCAAGGTAACTGGATCTCCAAAGGAATTAAAAAGTTCTTTAGGTAACGAAATAGTTATTTTTGAAATTGACTCGAAAATAAAACTAGAGGAATTAGTTTCAGAAATTAGAAAAACTCCTACAGTAAAAGATGTATCAACAAATGGACTTGTAGTGACGGTCTTTACAACTAGTGGAGATCAACTCACTCCTCAAATTTTTCAACATGCAAATGATCTTAAAGTTAAGATAGAAACCATTTCTCTTACCAAACCAACTCTTGATGACGTATTTTTATCACATACTGGTCGTGAGCTAAGAGAAGATGAAGGCAAGTATGATAGAAAAAAAATGCGTGAAAGATTAAGGAGGCTTAGAGTGTCATGATGATGCTCTCAGATACATATACTATTTTCTGGAGAGAGATGAAGAGATACAAGAAGTCACGAAGCGGAATATTGATACGACTAATTCAACCTGCCATATGGATCATTGTCATGGGTAACACATTTGCAAGTACTAGACCCTTAATTCAATCTGTAGGTTTCCAGGGTTCTTACATAGAATTTATGGCACCAGGTGTGATAATGCTTACTGCAATATTCACAAGTATTTTTGGTGGAGTCAATACTCTATGGGATCGAAGATATGGTTTCATGAATAAAGCGCTTGTTTCTCCAGTCTCTAGATCATCTATTGCATTGGGTAAAATGCTTGCAATATCATTGATATCTACACTACAGTCAAGTTTGATTTTAGGAATTGCACTTGCATTAGGAGTTCATATGTCAAACTTGCTCATGGTATTACCAATATTGCTGACTGTTACTGTGTTTTCACTTGGTTTCTCTGGAATATCTGTTATTGTAGCTGCCACATCAAAATCACAAGAGACCTTTTGGGGCCTCATTAACTTTCTAGGAATGCCTTTGTTTATGCTTAGTCCAGCTCTCTTTCCTTTGGAACTCTTACCGTCTTGGCTTGCATTCGTTGCAAGGCTAAATCCTGTAACCTATTCTGTATTGTTGATTAGGCAAATGATGACTGGTACTGCTCAAATATTGTCAGTGGCAGTAGAAATATCTGTAATATGTGGGTTTGTTGTAGTTATGGTCGCCATTGCAAGCTATGTCTTCACAAGAGAAGTCAACAAGCCCTTCTAATTTACCAGAATTGACCAAAATTGTAACAATTCCTAACTAAGGAGATCTTTTTAGTGTCTTACCATCTGTATGTGTTGAAGACTTACCCAGTATTACTTGGGATTATGGTACTTGTACTATCAAGTATGTTTGTTGGTTATTCTTGGGCTACTTCCAGCCCTCCTTCTTTTTCTACCCAGTGGGGTACATACGGACTTCAGAACACAGGCCAATTTGCATTTCCACAAGGAGTTTCTATTGATTCGTCAGGTAATGTCTATGTAACTGATCTTGGAAACAGAAGGATAGAAAAATTTGATAACAACGGAAATTTTCTTTTTACATTTGGAACAAAAGGTAGTGGTGATGGACAATTCAACGCACCTGTAGGAATAGCAATCACTAATGGGTCAATCTATGTAGTTGATAATGCGAGAAACGATGTACAAAAATTTGATAGTACGGGTAAATTTGTAACAAAATGGGGAGGACCAGGAGATCAAGAAGGTAATTTTCTACTTCCACAAGGTGTAGCTGTAGATCCTAGTGGTGATGTGTACGTTGTGGATACGGGACATAGCAGAATTGAAAAATTTGATAGTACTGGAAAATTCTTACTTGATATTGGACAGAGTGGACTTGGTGATGGTCAATTTCTTTCTCCACGTGCAATTGCTGCAGATTCGCAAGGAAGTGTCTATGTAGCTGATTCTGGAGGAAACAAAGTAGAAAAATTTACTGAAGATGGCGTATTCTTAAATTCATATGGTGATTCAACTGGAGCTGGTCTACAAACCCCGCTTGGCATATCTGTAGACAAGTCAGGAAATATCTTTGTGGCAGATAGTGGAAATAATAGAATTGTTGAGCTAGATGCTAATGGTCACCCTGTTACAACTTGGGGCAGCCAAGGTACCGGTGCTGACTTTTTTAATAATCCTCGAGCTACTGCTGTAGACTCTAATGGGAATGTCTTTGTTGTAGATTCTAACAATAATAGAATTCAAAAATTTGTACCTGTTTTACCTCCTGCTCCAACTACACCTGCACAACAAGTTACAGTTACGCAAAATACCACTCAGGCTAATACTCCTAAAATCTTAGTTCCCAACGATCACACTCCTCCTTCTATTACTGCTCCTTCAGACATGATAGTTGAAGCAACTGGAATTTTGACACCTGTATCATTTGGTCAGGCTACTGCAACTGATGCTAGCGGTATAGCTTCGGTTACTAGTAATGCACCACAAAAATTTCCATTAGGCATTACCATGGTAACATGGACTGCAATAGACAACGGTGGTAATGTGGCAAAAGCTGTTCAGAAAATTACTGTACAAGATACGACATCGCCAGTATTGACAGCACCTCAACCTGTAACCATTGAAGCAAAAACACCCGATCATAATTCTGTAGATCTTGGACTTCCATCTGTAAATGATGCAGTTGGCGTAGAATCTGTTACTAATGATGCTCCACCCTACTTTCCAGTTGGCAAGACCACCGTAACCTGGAAAGCAATAGATACATCTGGAAATGCTGCAACTGCAACACAAATTATTACAGTTCAAGATACTACTCCTCCGGTAATTCATGCTCCGTCTGATATAACACAAGAAGCTACTAGTCCATCTGCTAATGTAGTAAATCTTGGAAATGCCACTGTTATTGATAATGGAATAATTAAATCTGTTACAAATAATGCACCACCTGTATTTCCATTAGGTAAGACCGTGGTAACTTGGACAGCTACTGATCAATCTGAAAATTATGCAACTACAACACAGGTTGTAAATATTGTAGATACCACTGCACCAAAGATTGTTTCACCGTCAACAGTTACATTTGAGGCTACATCGCTCAACCAAAACGTTGTTCCACTTGGAAACGCTACAGTTTCTGATAATGGAATAATTAAATCCGTTACAAATAATGCTACGCAATTCTTCCCATTAGGTAAGACTACTATACTATGGGTGGCAACTGATGCATCTGGCAACAAGGCAAATGCAACCCAAATAGTTGACGTAGTTCATACAACTCCTCCAAAACTAACAGTCCCAACTAACATAACTTTTGAAGCTACTTCACTTAAAGACAATGCAGTACCAATAGGTAATGCAACTGCAACTGACATCCAACCAGTTACTATTACCAACAACGCATCAAAGACATTCCCACTAGGAAAGACTACAATATTGTGGACTGCCAAAGATACATCTGGTAACACATCTAATGGAACACAGACTATAGATGTAGTTGATACCACTGCACCAAAGATTACACAACCTACAAGCATAACAGTGGAGGCAACATCTCTAGGTGATAACGCGGTATCATTGAACAATCCAACTGTGGTTGATCTTCAACCAGTCTCAATTACCAACAACGCATCAAAGACATTTCCATTGGGAAAAACTACCATACTGTGGATAGCAACTGACGAATCGGGCAACAAAGCAAATGCAACCCAGATTGTAATTGTAAAAGATACCACTGCACCAAAGATAACTGCACCTTCCGCAGTTAATGTTGTAGCAAAATCTGTTTCTGATAATATTGTATCAATTGGTAACGCTACTGCAACCGATAACGTCAAGTTGATCTCACTTACCAACAACGCATCAAAGACATTCCCACTAGGGAAAACCACTGTTCTATGGGTGGCAACAGATGAGGTAGGTAACAAAGCAAATGCAACCCAGATAATTGATATAGAAAACACAACTCCTCCACAGCTAACAGTTCCAGCAGGTATCACCTTTGAGGCCACTTCGCTTAACAATAATACTGTGCCTATAGGTAATGCAACTGCAATTGACATTCAACCAGTTACAATTACAAACAATGCTCCAAAGGAATTCCCATTAGGTAAGACTACTATACTATGGGTGGCAACTGATGCATCTGGCAACAAGGCAAATGCAACCCAAATAGTTGACGTAGTTCATACAATTCCTCCAAAACTAACAGTCCCAGCTAATGTCACCTTTGAAGCTGACTTCACTTAAAGACAATGCAGTACCAATAGGTAATGCAACTGCAACTGACATCCAACCAGTTACTATTACCAACAACGCATCAAAGACATTCCCACTAGGAAAGACTACCATATTATGGACTGCCAAAGATACATCTGGTAACACATCTAATGGAACACAGGCTGTAGATGTCAGAAACACAACTCCTCCGAGATTGATAGTACCAGCAAGTATCACCTTTGCAGCCACTTCACTTAACAATAATACAGTTCCATTAGGAACTCCTGCTGTTGTAGATATTGAACAAATCACAGTTACAAACAATGCTCCAAAACAATTTTCAATTGGATTGACAACTATAACCTGGACTGCCAAGGATACATCTGGTAATACATCCAATGCTACTCAAACTGTTTTGGTACAAAATACAACTCCTCCAAAACTAACAGTCCCAGCTAATGTCACCTTTGAAGCTACTTCACTTAAAGACAATGCAGTACCAATAGGTAATGCAACTGCAACTGACATACAACCAGTTACTATTACCAACAACGCATCAAAGACATTCCCACTAGGAAAGACTACCATATTATGGACTGCCAAAGATACATCTGGTAACACATCTAATGGAACACAGACTATAGATGTAGTTGATACCACTGCACCAAAGATAACTGCACCTTCCGCAGTTAATGTTGTAGCAAAATCTGTTTCTGATAATATTGTATCAATTGGTAACGCTACTGCAACCGATAACGTCAAGTTGATTCTCACTTACCAACAACGCATCAAAGACATTCCCACTAGGGAAAACCACTGTTCTATGGGTGGCAACAGATGAGGTAGGTAACAAAGCAAATGCAACCCAGATAATTGATATAGAAAACACAACTCCTCCACAGCTAACAGTTCCAGCAGGTATCACCTTTGAGGCCACTTCGCTTAACAATAATACTGTGCCTATAGGTAATGCAACTGCAATTGACATTCAACCAGTTACAATTACAAACAATGCTCCAAAGGAATTCCCATTAGGTAAGACTACTATACTATGGGTGGCAACTGATGCATCTGGCAACAAGGCAAATGCAACCCAAATAGTTGACGTAGTTCATACAACTCCTCCAAAACTAACAGTCCCAGCTAATGTCACCTTTGAAGCTACCTCGCTTGACAATAATACAATATCATTAGTAAAACCAATCGTAACTGACATAGAGCCAGTTACAATTACAAACAATGCTCCCTTGGTATTTCCATTAGGTAAGACCACTATTGTGTGGACAGCAACTGACGAGTCGGGTAACAAAGAAAATACAACTCAGATAGTTAATGTACAAAACACCATTCCTCCAAAACTAACAGTCCCAGCTAACATAACTTTTGAAGTTACTTCACTTAAAGACAATGCAGTACCAATAGGTAATGCAACTGCAACTGACATCCAACCAGTTACTATTACCAACAACGCATCAAAGACATTCCCACTAGGAAAGACTACCATATTATGGACTGCCAAAGATACATCTGGTAACACATCTAATGGAACACAGACTATAGATGTAGTTGATACCACTGCACCAAAGATAACTGCACCACATGATATTGTAATAAACGCTACAAGTTCCACCGGAACTCCTGTGAATATTGGAAATGCCATAGCTAGTGATAGTGTGAAAGTAGTTACAATAACAAATGATGCTCCAACATTATTCCAATTCGGAAATACTACTGTAATGTGGACTGCAAAAGATGAAGCAGGAAATACTGCAAATACTACTCAAATAGTTCAAGTTATTGACAGATCACTTCCACAATTAACAATTCCTAAAGATGTAGTAACTGATGCAACAGCATTTGAAACACCACTGGTGATAGGAGATGCTAACGGCACCGGAATAATAGACACGTCTCCAAAGATAACTAGTAATTCTACTGGATTATTCCATATTGGTAAAACTGTAGTCCAGTGGATTGCAACTGACAAGTTTGGTAATGAAAAGACACTAGATCAAACTGTTACTGTACTTGCTTGTGGAAAACCATCCTCTGACTATAACTTGGTAATGGGAACAAATGGTAGTGAAACATTAACAGGTTCCATGGTGCCAAACTTGATAATTGGACTAGGCGGCAATGATGTAATTCATGAAGGTCCTACTGGCGACTGTGTAATTGCTGGTGATGGCAACAATATCATATATGCTGGAAATGGCACCAACACAATTTATGCCGGCAATGGTGATAATATCATAAAAGGAGGAACTGGAAACATGCAGGCCTTTGTCGGAACGGGAAGCAACATAATTCAAGGCGGAAGCGGACAGAACACATGTTACCTTGGCAATCCTTCAAAGGATACTGTTGTAAATTGTCAGTCTAAGCCTCCACTAAATTTTCAATAAACACTATTTTTCATATAGATTATAATTACAATCACTCTCTTTCTAGGTAAATGGCAAGTTCCAAGAACCTGTTTGCACGTGCCAAAAAAATCATCCCGTCCGGTATAAACAGCCCTGTACGATATTATGATCCATATCCTTTCTTTGTTAAAAAAGCCAAAGGTAGCATGATGTGGGATGTGGATGGAAAAAATTATATTGATTACTGTAATGCGTACGGCGCATTACTTCTAGGACATGGACGAAAAGAAATCATTTCTGAAGTTAAAAAACAATTAGAAAAGGGCACTCTGTATTGTGCACCTACTGAAATTGAAGTAGATCTCTCTGAGTTGATATCTAGAAATTATCCATCCATGGAAAAGGTACGTCTGGTTAATACTGGTAGTGAAGCAACTATGACTGCCATTAGATTGGCAAGGGGATTTACAAAAAAGAAAAAAATAATAAAATTCGAGGGGTGCTATCACGGTGCACATGATTATGTTTTGGTAAAAGCTGGTTCAGGTGCTGCGCATATTGGTATGTCAGTCTCAGAAGGAAGTTTGGAAGAAGTTTCAAAAAATACACTTGTAGTACAGTATAACAATTCTCAAGAACTACAATCCTTGCTTGAAAAAGAAAAGGATGTAGCAGCAGTAATTGTAGAGCCAGTTCTAGCAAACATGGGTCTTGTACTACCGGAAAAGAATTTCCTAAACGAGGTACGAAAGATCACATCAGAAAATAATGTTGTATTAATTTTTGATGAGGTAGTTACAGGATTTAGAATGTCTACAGGCGGTGCCCAGAAATACTTTTCAATAAAACCTGATATTACTACGCTTGGAAAAGCACTAGGAAATGGTTTTCCAATCGCTGCAGTTGGAGGAAAAAGTGAGATTATGGACATGTTATCTCCAGAAGGTAATGTCTATCAAGCTAGTACCTATGCAGGAAACCCCGTATCTGTTTCTGCAGGAATCTCTTCTGTAAAAACCATGAATAAGCTCCAGTCAAAATTATATCCTAAACTTGAAAAGAACTGTGCAAAGCTAGTTTCAGCAATACATGATTTAGCATCAGATATGAAAATTCCACATCAAATCAATTTCATTTCATCCATGTTTCAGATATTTTTTACCACTGATCCTGTTGTAGATTATTCTTCTGCAAAAAAAGCAAATATGATAAAATTCAAAAAATTGTTTGAAGTGTTGCTTAAAAATGGAGTTTTTATTGCGCCATCTCAATTTGAAACAGTCTTTCTATCATATGAGCACTCTAAAGATGATATGCGAAAAACAATTTCTGCTTATGAAAAAGCGCTAAAAGCGGTGAAATGATGAAATATCTAATTGGTACTAGAGGTAGCTTGCTTTCACTTACTCAGACAAACTGGGTAGTATCTGAAATAAAAAATAAATCTCCTCAAACAGAATTTGAGATAGTTACAATCAAGACACAAGGTGATACTGACGCACGTCCTCTTTTTACTATAAATCAAAAAGGAATATTTGAAAAGGAAATCGATAGAGCAGTCGCAGAAAAGAAAGTTGACTTTGCAGTCCATAGTCTAAAAGATGTTCCTGCTGAACTACCAGAAGATCTGATACTGGCATGTGTTCCAAAAAGAGAAGAGGCAAATGATGTCTTTATAGCAAACGATGGAAGTATGTTGGACACAATAAAAAAGGGGGCAGTTATTGGTACTAGTAGCTTGAGAAGGGCAGTTCAGATTACAAGGCTTAGGCCAGATGTTATAGTAAAACCAATTCGTGGAAATATTGAAACAAGAATAAGAAAAGTACATGATGGCGAATTTGATGGTGTGGTATTGGCCCAAGCTGGAATATCAAGATTAGGATTAGATGTAAAATTTCAAAGACTTTCCTTTGATACATTTCCCCCCTCTCCGGGACAAGGTGCACTTGGCATTGTGTCAAGAAAAGATGATGCACAATTAATTGAATTGTTACAACAGATTGAAGATCCGGAGACTAGAAACGCAATCGAGGCAGAAAGATCACTCTCCAAGTTTGTAGATTCTGGATGTAGATTTCCAGTTGGAGCATTTGCTCATAAAGATAATGACCGACTAAGATTAAAAGTGATAGTCTATTCTGTAGATGGGAGCAAATCTATAATGGTAGAAAAAGATTCTGAGATAAATCAGGCAAATGATCTTGGAAGACAAGTTGCAACAGAACTTAGAGAAAAAGGAATTTCTGATATTGCAAAAAATTGGAGAGAAAAAGTAGAGGAATGGAATAGTACATGACAGGAAAAGTTTTCATTGTTGGAGCCGGTCCTGGTGACCCAAAACTTATCACACTAAAAGCTGTTGAAGCGATTAAATCTTCAGATGTAGTTCTATATGATAGACTAGTAAGTAAGAAAATAGTTGCAATGATTCCAAAAAAGGCCGAAAAAATGTATGTTGGAAGAGATGTTGGCGATGATTACAAACATCAGGATACAACAAATGATTTGATGGTAAAATTTGCTAAAAAAAATAAAAATGTCGTGAGATTGAAAGGAGGAGATCCTTTCATCTTTGGAAGAGGAGGAGAAGAGGCAGAATTTTTAAGAAAACACAAAGTCAAATACGAAATAATTCCTGGTATCACATCTGGTATTGGATCTGCGGAATACTCTGGCATACCTCTTACACACAGAGACTACGCGTCATCTGTAGTGTTTGTTACTGGTCATGAGGATGCCAAGAAAAAAGAAGGAATAGTTGACTGGAAAAAACTTGCAAAAGCAGTTGACACTATAGTGATCATGATGGGTCTCTCAAGACTTGAGATAATATCAAAGAAATTGATTAGTGGAGGACTTGACAAGAATACTCCGGTGGCTGTAATTCAAAACGGAACCACTGATGAACACCGATTGATAAAAGGTACTCTTTCAAATATATCAAAAAAAGTAAATGAAGCCAAAATTAAACCTCCAACTATTATTATAGTGGGCAAGGTAGTAAATCTCTCTGATAAAATAGGGTGGAGATAATGATACAAGGAAAAGTTATTGCCATTACCAGATCAAAAGAGGATTCGGAGGAATTTACACGATTAATATCTGATGCAAAAGCAAAAGCAATATCATTACCGACAATAGAGTTGGTAAGCAAAGGCGATGGCATGGTAGATGAATTCCTTGACGCTCTCAAAATTGATGATCCAGATTACTCTGTATTTATGAGTTCAAAGGCAGTCAAACTTTTGTTTGATACTGCAAAGAAAATTTCAAAATATGAAAAACTTCAGCTTGCTGTTGCAAATACTACCGTGATTGCAGTAGGACCGAAAACAAAATCTGCACTAGAATCAGAAGGAATCAGAGTATCACATGTTCCAGATAGGTTTTCATCAGTTGGAGTAGGAGAAGTCTTTACCACTCTTAATGCTGAAGGAAAAAAAGCAATTGTTCCAAGAAGTGGTGCATCAACACCATTTCTTGCACAACTACTAGAAAAGATCGGACTTGAAGTAAAAGAAGTCTATCTATACGATGTCAAATCTTCCAGTGCATTGTCTTATTGGGTGGAATTCAAAGAACTTTTTTCACAAAATAAAGTTGATGGAATTATTTTTACTAGTGCTTCATCAGTTAGAGCATTTTTTGATATACTGTTAGCTGATTATGATGAAAAAACTCTAAAGCACCACTTGGAAAAAACTACTGTTATTGCAATAGGACCATTCACTGCTGATGAGCTTAAGAAATTTGAGGTGAAACCCATCGTCGCAGATGTACATACAGTATCTGGTGCAGTAGAATCAATCAAGAATTGCTTTTGTTAGGTGGACAATTTTAATAACGGTCAAATAGGCATAAAATAATAGAAAGCAACTTGAGTATAATCCAGAAGGAGGTACTAACTAGTAGGGCAAGATCTCTTTCCATCGTTATTCCTACGTATAATGAATCCAAAAATATTGTAAAAATACTTGATTCATTGCGTACGGCACTAACACGAGAAATGAATGCTGAAATAATAGTGGTCGATGATAATTCTCCTGACGGTACAAGTAAGACTGTTGAAGAGTACGCAAAAAACTCCAAAAATCATGGTTATTCTATTCAGATAATACGTCGTGAGACCAAACGAGGACTAAGTTCTGCTATTGTAACTGGTATAGAACACGCTAAAGGTGATGCTGTAGTTGTAATGGATAGTGATCTATCTCATCCGCCGCAAACTATACCACAAATGGTAGAAGAACTACAAAATTCTGATTGCGATATAGTAGTGGCATCAAGATATGTGAAAGGTGGCTCTGTCTCAGGTTGGCCCTTTAAAAGAAAATTAATTAGTAAAGGAGCTACCAAAATTGCTCAACACGGACTTGGAATAAAGATCAAAGATCCTATGTCTGGATTTTTTGCATTCAAACGTCATATTGTAAATAATATCAAATTTGATGCAATTGGATATAAAATACTACTTGAGATTCTTGTAAAAGCACGAGGTGCAAAAGTCAAGGAAATTCCTTATAATTTCATTGACCGTACAACAGGTTCAAGCAAGATGGATTTTTCAGTATGTGTTAATTATTTACAATCGGTGTGGAGACTATATAGATATGGTAAATCTGTAAAAACAACTGAAAAGCGTACATCTGTTCATTTCTTGTCCAAGGCTGGAAGATTTTATACTGTTGGTGCTTCCGGATTGCTGGTAAACTATTTTGTATCTTTTATGTTCGGAGCAGTGCTTTCCAATCTTTGGTATATCTATGCAACAATGATAGGAATTGTTTTCTCAATGAGTTCTAATTTTATCCTCAACAAGATCTGGACATTTGAAGATAGAAACTTTGATCCAAAAAGAACACTTATGCAATATGGATTATTCCTTGGCTTTAGTGGTATTGGAGCAGTTTTTCAACTGTTAATGGTGTATGGTCTAGTTGAATTGCGACACTTGAATTACTCTATTGCATTATTCTTAGCAGTCGCTATTGCATCGGTAGGAAATTTCTTGCTAAATAAAAAATGGACCTTCCAAGAAAAGGTTTGGAGTTAGATACGTAACCAATTGCTATAAAATGGTCTAAAATGGTTGAAAAATCATTTTTAATTTTATCTTTCATCGTAAGCCTCAACAATTTCTTATTCTAAATTATTAGAATGAGTTTCTTAGCTGGCCCTAATTATCTTTCATTTTATTTTCTTGATCTGTTTAGCTCAGCCTACTCCGCTATACGAGTGTGAAGCGTGGTGTAACTTTTTTATAATATAACGGGGTTATGAACAGTATGACTTCTGAGAATCTTAACATGGATTATAGTAAATATGATTTTAAAGACTCTACTGAGATGTATGTGTACACCAGTAAAAAGGGTCTATCAAAGGAAGTTGTAGAAGAAATTAGCAGAATGAAAGGTGAGCCACAATGGATGCTTGACTTTAGACTCCGTTCATATGAGATCTTTATGAAAAAACCCATGCCAAACTGGGGAGGTTCTCTTGGCCAAATTGATTTTAATAATATTTACTATTATGCAAAAGCTTCTGAAAAAACAGAAAAGGACTGGGATAATGTTCCAGCTGAAGTAAAAGCAACATTTGATAAATTAGGAATTCCCGAAGCAGAAAAGAAATTCCTAGCAGGTGTAGGCGCACAATACGAGTCAGAAGTTGTTTATCATCACCTCAGAGACGATCTTACAAAACAAGGTGTACTATTCTTAGATACTGATACTGCATTAAAAGAGCATCCTGAAGTCTTCAAAAAATATTTTGGTAAAGTAATACCGCCAGAAGATAACAAGTTTGCAGCACTCAACAGTGCTGTGTGGAGTGGAGGATCTTTCATCTATGTTCCAAAAGGAGTTAAAGTAGATCTACCATTACAAGCATACTTTAGAATAAATAAAGAAAACATCGGTCAATTTGAGAGAACTCTTATAATTGCAGATGAAGGTGCTGAAGTGCATTATATCGAAGGTTGCACAGCTCCTGTATATTCTTCAGAATCTTTACACTCTGCAGTTGTAGAACTGATTGCTATGAAGGGTGCAAAATTAAGATACACTACAATTCAGAATTGGAGTAACGATGTTTACAATCTAGTTACAAAGAGGGCATATGCATACGAAGGTGCACGTGTAGAATGGATTGATGGAAATATTGGAAGTAAATTAACAATGAAATATCCTGGAATTTATCTCCTGGGACAACGTGCACATGGAGAAACACTTTCTATTGCATTTGCAGGTAAAAATCAACATCAAGATACTGGTGCAAAAATGGTGCATCTTGCTCCAAATACTACTTCTAGAACAACATCAAAATCAGTCAGCAAAAATAATGGAAGGACAACCTACCGAGGTCTCTTACATGTAGCAAAGGGTGCAACCAATGTCAAAGCCTCCGTTAGATGCGATGCCTTGTTACTAGATGACATATCAAAGACTGACACTTATCCATATATGGAAATCAACCAAGAAGATGCAACAGTAACTCATGAGGCAACTGTTGGTAAGATTGGCGATGAACAGATCTTCTATCTTATGACAAGGGGATTCACTGAGGAAGAAGCACTTACACTTATTGTAAACGGATTCATTGAACCGTTTACCAAAGAGCTTCCAATGGAATATGCAGTAGAGCTCAACAGACTAATTAAAATGGAAATGGATGGCTCAGTCGGCTAGTGCCGATTGTGTCAATTTGTGATGTGAAATGTCATCTTTTGTTCTTTCTAAACTTGGCTCTAGTCAAATAGAAGAGATTTCTGAAGCAAATAACGATCCTGTATGGTTAAGAGAATATAGAAAGAGTGCTTTTGCAATGTTTCAACAACTTCCGCAAGAAGTCTCTCCTCTTTACAACAAGTACAGCGATGCAAATAAGATGGACCCAGAACAGATTACATTCTCTCTAAGCTCTGATAGTACTATTCCAGATTTTGTAAAAGACAGATTGTTAGAAATTGGTGAAAATCCTAGTATAGTTCAGATTGGAACAAATATTCATAAAATTAGCATTCCGTCTGAGTTAAGAGATAAGGGTCTTGTAATGTGTTCAATCCAAGATGCAATAAAAAATCATGGTGACAAGATAAAAAAATCATTTGAACAAACTGATTCAAAGAGAGACAAATACATTGCATTAAACAATGCTTTTTTCAATTCTGGAATTTTTATCTATATTCCAAAAAACATCATTTTGGAAAAAACAATTCATGTGGTGTCCTCGCTCTCACTAGATCAAACTTCAACCATATCTCGTAATGTTATAGTGATAGAGGAAAATAGCAAGGCCTCAATTGTTCAAGAAATCTATGCTCCACAAGCCACAAAACAACAAGCATATCTTGAATTGCTAGATGTATCAGTAAGTCCTAACAGTCAATTTGACTTGGTTACACTTCAAGCAATGGATGAAACAGCTGTTAATTTCTCTTCAAGAGTAGCAAGAATAGAGCGTGACGGAAGAATGAATTGGTATCTTGGATTGTTTGGCTCACATCTTTCAAGATACAAAGTAGATAATTTTCTTAATGGTCCTGGAGCAACTGCACAAGACACTGAAGTGGTTTTTGGAAACAAGAATCAATCATACGATCTTGCTTCAAATTTAATTCATAATGCACCATCTACAATTGGTAGAGTTTTAGAAAAATCCGTTCTTAAAGATACAGCAAAATCTCTCTTTAAGGGAATGATACGAATTGAGAAAGATGCTCATCATGCAGAATCATACCTTTCAGGACACTCTATCTTGTTGGACAAGGGAGCAAAATCAGATTCTATACCAGGGCTTGAAATATTTACAAATGATGTCAAAGCAACACACTCTGCATCAGTAGCTCAGATGGATGAAGAACAAATTTTCTATCTTGCCACTAGATGCTTGAGCAAATCCGATGCTCAGAAAATTATAGTAGAAGGATTTCTTGAACCTCTTTCAAGAAAGATGTCATATCAGGTTCGTGCATGGATAAGTTACCTAATAGATTCCAAATGGGCAGGACGCAATTTGACTATCAAGACAGATGAACAACTCAAAGCTGATGCTTGAAGTTGAAGAAACAAGATATCGTGAAACTGATACATTTGAAAGTCATTACAAATACAGGTGAGATCTTGTCTGATTGGGTAAATGTTTGCAAATTAAATCAGCTAAAGAAAGGTGAGATGATTGACTTTGATTACAAAGACAAAAAGATCCTACTTGCAAATCTAGACGGAAAGATATATGCCTCTGACAGAATATGTACTCATGCAGATGCCGACCTTTCAACTGGTATACTAACCGAAGAGGGTGTGACATGTCCATTACATCTCTCAACTTTTAATCTAAAGACAGGTGTACCAGAGAACCTTCCTGCTGAAGTGCCACTAAAAATCTACAATGTTAAAATAGAACAAAACGAGATCTACATCGAGGTTAATTAATTTGCAAACAAGTTTCATAAATATAGAAAATATTCGAAATGATTTTCCTATTCTAAAAAGAAAGGTACACAAGGATAAACCTCTTGTTTATCTTGACGACTGGATCAAGTTGGCCAAGAGCCTGGGCATGAACCAGATCGACTTCCACGGCGGCAGCTCGTTCCGCTTCGGCGACTGCCGGCCGAATCCGGAGACCTATCCCGAGGGCTTCGAGAGCCTCAAGGCGGTGATCGACAAGCTGCACGCGGCGGGCATCGCGGCCGGGCTGCACACCTACGCCTTCTTCATCGACAAGAACTGCCCCTGGGTCACGCCGGTGCCCGACCCGCGGCTGGCCAAGGACGCCACGTTCACGCTGGCCGCAGACCTCGCGGCCGAGGCCGCGGCGGTGCCGGTCGTCGAATCGACCGGCGGGCATGTCGACCATCACCGGCTTCTTCGTGCGCAACAGCGTCACGCTGCAGATCGACGACGAGCTGATCACCTACACCGGCGTGACGCAAGCAGCCGCCCTTCGCGTTCACCGGCTGCCAGCGCGGCGCCTGCGGCACGCAGCCGTCGGCCCACGCCAAGGGCGCGAAGGTGCATCACCTCAAGGAATGCTTCGGCCTGTTCGTGCCCGACCCCGACACGACGCTGTTCGACGGAGGTCGCCGCCCAGACGGCCGAGATGTTCAACGAGTGCGGCTTCGACATGATCTACCTCGACGCGCTGGACGGCGAGGACATCCTGGGCGGCGCGGAAAACGGCTGGCACTACGGCTCGCAGTTCGTCTTCGAGATCTGCAAGCGGCTCAAGAAGCCGGCCCTGATGGAGATGAGCACCTTCCACCATCACCTCTGGTGCGTGCGCTCGCGGTACTGGGCGCTGGGACCATCCCAGCCGGAGCCACAAGAAGTTCATCGACATCCACTTGCGCGGCGAACGACGGAAAGCCGCCGCATGTTCCTGCCCGGCGAGCTCGGCTGGTGGGCGCTGAAGACCTGGACCGGCCCGCCAGGGCGAGCCGACCTTCGCCGACGACATCGAGTACCTGATGGCGCAAGTGCCTGGCGACCGACACGGGCTTCGCGCTGATGGGCATCGACCCCGACAACGTGCGACAAGGTGCCGGCCCTGCCGCGCCTGGCCGCGATCATCCGGCGCTACGAGGAGCTGCGCCACTCGGGCAAGGTGCCGGAGTCGATCAAGGCCCGGCTTCGCGTGCCGGGCGACGAGTTCACGCTGGTCGGCAACCTGCGGGAGGGCTGGCAGTTCCGGCCCGTCGCAGTACGCCAAGCACAAGGTGGAAATGCGCCGAGCCGTGGAGCAGCCGGTGGAAGGTGACCAACAAGTTCGCCGCCCAGCCGCTGCGCCTGCGGATCGAGGCCCTCATGGCGGCCGGTCCGTACGACGCGCCGGGCAACCCGACGCTGGCCGACTTCGCCGCGCCGACTGACTTCCCCAACCGCGCAGCCGCCCCGGGCGGTCACGGCCGATTGGAAGCCGTCGAAGGACTGCCGTCGAATGAAAGCGTTCAGGGCGGCAGCCGTCAGCGGCTGTCTCACGGCGACCAACGGCCGGCAGGATCGCGCCGGCTCCTGGGCCAAGCTGGAGAAGATCTTCGCCCCGCCGCAGAACCTCAGCGAGCACCAGGCCCTCGGCCTGTGGGTCCACGGCGACGGCCAGGGCGAGGTGCTCAACCTGCAACTGAAAAGCCCGCCGCACCTCGTTTCCGGCATCGGCGATCACTACATCCTCGTCGACTTCACCGGCTGGCGCTACTTCGAGCTGATCGAGCCGGAAGGCGAGCGCTACGCCGACTACCAGTGGCCCTACGGCGACATCTACTCGATCTACCGCGAGGCGGTCGCACTTCGACCAGGTGGAGACGCTCGGCCTGTGGTACAACAACCTGCCGCCGGGCAAGCCGGTGACCTGCTACCTCAGCCCGATCAAGGCCCTGCCGCTGGTCTCCGCAAAGCTGGTCAACCCGGCGGTGACCATCGGCGGGCAAACGGTCACGTTTCCTGGCGAGATTCC
>CAVRLU010000038.1:0-5369 GCA_963722115.1 uncultured Nitrososphaerota archaeon | reverse complement strand
AGATGCTACAGTCAGTTGAGCTAGTAAATTTCCTCTCCCATGCAAATACCAAACTAACATTTGATAGGGGAGTCACAGTTTTTGTCGGACCAAACGGTGCTGGTAAATCAAGCATCATAGATGCAATAACATTTGCATTATTTGGCGAGCACATAAGAAAATCAGTAAAGGGGCTCTTGCGAAGAGGAAGTAACCAATCATACGCCAAAGTAGAATTTTCCGTAGGAAATAGACAGTTTGAGGCTGTTCGAAAAATTGACACCAAGGGAACAGTTGCCGCTCAACTATATGAAAAAATAAACAATGAACTTGTTCCACTTGCTGCCGGAGAAAGAAAACAATTTGGAGAATCAATGACAAAGACAATTGAATCTCTAATCGGATTAGACTTTGAAAAACTAAAAGTTGCGTCCATTGTACAGCAAGGCGAACTACAAACAATAATTGAGGCAGACCCTAAAAAATTCAAGGAACTCGTCAATGCAATAATTGGCATAGACAAACTCGACATTGCTTATGAATTTATGAAAAAAACAATAGATGGTTTTAGAGAATCAGTCAAATTGAAATTAAGTTATGATGATACAAGTATCGATATTCTTCAGGTAAAGATTGATTCTTTATCAAAAGAGATCATATCTCTAGAGCCACAAAAGAAGAGACTGGAATCAGAAAAGGCAATACAGGAACAGGAATTTGTCATATTACAACAAAAGATAGAATTCGAGGCACCAAAGGAGCTCAAGATTAAAGATATTGAAAACAAAAAGGAAGATCTTCTCAGATACCTAAGAAATTCCATTGTATCAATAAAACGAGAACTTGCAGAAAAGGAGAGAAAACTTGCCGAGTGTTCTAATAGCTTGTCAGTTTTATCGTTTAGGCCACAAGTGGAATCGGAGATAAAGTATGTCCAGTCAGAGATTGACAGGATTCATATCGAATCAAAAGAAGCAGGAGAAAAAATAGCAATGATACGAGGCCAACAAGATATTGCAAACAGGCTACATCTTGTTGATGGCAAGTGTCCTGTTTGTGACTCTAAGGTGGACAAGCTTAATCCATTGTTTGAAGAAGAGCACCTTCGAGCAGAACTTGAGACATTAAAAAAGAAAACTGAATCTTATGCAAAAGATGATACTACATTTCAAAGCAAAAAAAGAGAACTTGATCTAAAATTACAACAAATTGTAAAGGCAGAAGGAATCCTATCTTTGAATAACATAAAAAACCAGGATGATTTAGCCACACTCAAAGAACTGGTATCAAAACTACAGAGTAATATCAAGGACATTCCTCTAGAAGTAAGTACTGGAAGTCTACATGCAATATGCAATTGATGACTATTCAATAGATACAATCAAGGCCATAACTATGCTAGTCCAAGAGACGCAAGATTTTGATATAAATAATTTTAGAAATCTCAAATTAAAACTAGAACAACAGCGTAAATCCCTTAGCACATTAGACCAAGACATTGGCTCAGTTAACACAAAACTAACATTATACAAAGAAGAGTCACAGAAAATTTCTAAAATATTAATTGAATTACAGGATGTAAAGCATTATGTGTCAATTCTTGATACAATTCGAAGTCAGATCTACAACAGAGATGGTCCTGTTGCCACAAGTCTTCGTTCATGGGCATTGAGCATGATATCTCAAAAGGCATCAGAATATCTTTCTACATTTAATGTCAAGATTCAAAGAATATCACTAGAAGACAAGGCAAGAGATATTGGAATTACTTGTTATGCTGGAAATTCTGAATTGGATTTAGAATCATTAAGCGGAGGAGAAAAGGTAAGTGTTGCACTGGCACTACGTCTTGGGATGGCACACCTAATGGGCTCATCCAATCTGAATTTCATAATTCTTGATGAACCAACAACACATTTGGATCAAGAGCGAAGAAAATCCCTTGTAAGTGTACTATCACAGGCGTTTGAGTCAAACATAGATGCAATCTCTCAATTTATTATAATTACGCATGATTCAGAAATATTTGAAAATTCTAACATTGATGCAATTTATGATTTTAAATCAACACCAGAAGGAACTCTAGTTACACCAATTTAGCCGCCAGTAAGCTTGGCAAATTTTTCATTCTTGCAAAGATGTTCCATAAATTTTAGATTTGACAAGGCAACCACTGCAGAATCTCGTACTTGTTCACTTGAATCTTCAAGTGCTTTTTGTAGTGTTTCTTTTGCATCTTGGGAACCAATCACTCCTAGTGCAACAGCTGCCTCGTGTCTTACAAATAGACTAGGGTCATTCTTAGTTGCATCCTCCAATGGTTTTATGCCGCTTCTCAAACACATCTGTCCTAGTGAGAATGCTGCTTCATGTCTAACCAACTCGTTAGGATCATTTTTCAAAACACTTGCAACGTGTGGAACAACATCCTCTCCTCCCATATCTACAAGAATACAAACTGTTCTACATCTTATCACAAAATCTTTGTGATCTAGCAAATGAACAAAGTATTCCTTGTCTTTTTTTTCATATTTCTCCTCCATTTCTGATAAGAGTTCAAGACGGTCTGCAGGAATAACTTCCACGTACACAATTTTATTGTCGAATATTTAGTCGTATTGACAAATCTTGCAGCTGAAAGATAGTTCCAATAAAACAGAATATTTTAGATTCCAGATTCACCAGATATTTTGTTTGGAATAGTCTCTGACGATGTAAACAGTATTTTACCATTTTCTACCTATTCAGAATCATTGGGATTTTCCTCAAGTTTTGCAGACAGCCAACCATCAATCTGGTAAATCATGATGATTCTGTTAGGAATGGGCTCCCTATGATTTTCCATTTATAACCATGATGTAGTACCGGACATTTACCATTTGAGGCAATCGCGTTATCCATTATTTCATAAAATGGATAAAAAACCTATTTCATGCCATAAAAACTCTACCAACAATTTATCCATAGGTACCGGACAAAGAAAATGGAATGCCAAGAAAAGAATACAAAACAATCACAGTAAAATCAGAATCTTTCCAGAAATTCATCAAAGCCATCAAGGATGCAAAAAAAGATGATCCGTCTCTTGATAACAGCACATTTTTGAATTCACTCATATCAAAATACAAGAAAAATCAGAGGTCAATATGACAAGGGATAATGTTAGTTCTTCATGGCTACAATAAAGATAGGCATGGCAATCGGCGAACTAGTGATAGAATTTACAGATGCCCAAGATTTGGATAGACAGTTAGGAAACATGGATCTCCCTAAAATTGAATCCCTGCTTTATAAAAAAATTCATGCTCAATCAAACACATACAAATCTGATAAAATCAATCATATTGAAAGCCAAATTGTAAATGACCTAGGAACAGTAAATCTCTTAAAGATATCAGAGGGCGGTCAAGATGCCACAAGGCTTGCAATATTTTTAGCTTCCAACAAGATGAATCATGAAGACATCAAGAGAATTACAGGCATATCACTATTGAGTTGATCATACCATGACAGAAAATAGCCAAACATTACAATTTGAAGCAATGTGGAATGAAATTAGTAAAACACTCAAACCCATAGGGCAGATGCCAGACAAGGCAAGTCTGGATTACAGGCAGATCTTTATTTTATATTCAGAGATAAGAGAGTCTGGAGGCAACATCAGGGATCGGGCACAGATATCTATCCTAAAAAAAGAACTGGCATGCTCCTTGTTGAAAAACTTGGTAAACTAGATTATTTATTTAATGAATATTTTACAACAAGATTAACCTACGTTACACCGTGTTTTGTGTCTAGTAAGGCTCATTAACAGTCAATATTCATTTATTGATTATCAAATGAGCCGCTTAAGATACTGGAAACTTACAGTAGAAGATGTAAGAAAAGCCAAGTATGATCCAAAAAAAGTATTGATCTGGGAAATAAAATGCCCAAAAGACGACCAAGGTGCAGTCTTTGGAGTATATTCGTATAGAAACGGTACCCCTTGGGATTATGAGTCAATCAAGGGCATTGTATTCTATCACAACATGATAGAAAAAGAAGAACTAGACAGATTGACCAAGTTCATCAAGGATAAATTTGGTGGAGACCCTGCAGAAAAGAGTTCAAGAATATTTTTCAAGGGTTCACGTGAAATCTGGGCACCAAACGAGATAGCAGACTTGGCAGTTCAATTAGGAGACAATTTTGAGGTAAGTACTGAACTTACATTAGAGATGGAGAACTTTACAGAGTCAGAACAGCAAGAAAGCAACCTGCCATCAAGCAAGATACTGCCAATTCCTGGCAAGTAGTGCGCATGACAACAAATTCATAGAAATATACTATTAATACAGATTAACCTATTTTATAATCTGCAATGGATAAGCCAATGACCATTAGCCAGCATTTAGAGGATTTACGAAAGAGGGTATTTAGATCAGTTATTGCAGTAGGAGTATTTTCATTTTTCATCCTAAGTTTCCATCTTACACCGTTTATGTATAATGGAACAAAACTGTACTATCCAACGTTTAGTCCATTTAACAACATGGCTGCTCAATTTACGATATCCATGAAACATCATCTGCTACCATCAACGGTTCAATTAATTCAGACGGCACCGGGGCAGGCATTTTTTTCCCAATTTTATATAGCAATATTACTTGGAATGGTCTTTGCAATGCCAATCATAGTAAAAGAGTTTGTCGGATTTTTAGCTCCAGCATTGCACAGAAAAGAGATTCGCATAATTAGAAACATAACAATTCCAGCCATTGCACTTTTCATAATAGGCGGTATTTTTTCATACTTTTTTGTCACACCATACATCCTACAATTTCTCTACAAGTATGGCCAATCTGCAGATTTACTTACATTTTTGAATATAATGGATTTTATCACATTTGTACTCCAGTTCATTCTTGCATTTGGCCTGTCATTTCAGTCTACCCTTGATAATGTATGCACTTACTGCATCAGGATTAATTGATCCAAAATTCTGGAGAAACAACATAAGATATGCAATTATTGGAATGGTCATACTGGGCGCTGCAATCACTCCGGATGGAAGCGGAGTTACCATGTGGTTTGTTGCGGGTCCGATGATTGGATTATATCTCATAGGAATGGCCATATCAGAAAAACAGGCAAAAAGTATTGCAACACTTAAATCTTGATCTGCCGCATTTAAGCCAATAATGGCATACGAGAATGTAATAATTGCAGTTGTCATAATCGGGGTTTTGATTTTCGGTGCAAAAAAGATCCCAGAGCTAGCAAGAACATTTGGAAAGGCAAAAGGTGAATTCGAGAAAGGCAAAATCGAATCTGAAAAAGAGCTAAAAGAGTTCAAAGACAAAGAAGACCTCAAGTAGTTCTGCCAATTCATTCACCATTCCACAATC
>CAVRLU010000037.1:0-27711 GCA_963722115.1 uncultured Nitrososphaerota archaeon | reverse complement strand
AACCTTAGTTGTTTACACCATGTTCACACATAAAATACAGAATAGAAGTGACAGTATTGATTTTAAAATCATGAATGATTCCATGCCATTTAATGAACACTTTAAAAGAGAATTCACGATGATCTGACAGTAGATGAAAAAATTACTTCTCGTATTATCATGTATTGTATGTGGAGTTACAATAGGATTATCCCTTAATGCGTTCGCTCAAGAATCAACAAGCATTCCAAATTGGATAAAAAGTACAGCTAAATTTTGGGTAAATGGAGATGTGAGTGATAATGAATTTGAAAAAGGAATTCAATATCTTGCCGAGAACAAAATAATCAAAATATCAGAAATACAACAAAACTCTCAATCCATACAACGAGTTCCACCCTGGGTGAAAAACCTCGCTGGAATGTGGGTCAATGGTACAGCTTCAGATGATGATTTCACAAAAGCAATTGAATACTTGGTAAACGTTGGAATAATCACAGTTAATGTACAATCAACTCAGACAAATACACAGAATCAGACAACAATAGTAACACCGGTCACTACAAGTACAAACCAAACTTTGAATTCTTTGACTCCGTTAAATTCTACAATCTCATCAAATAACTTACCCACCAAGTCTTTGATTGGTTCTGGGGTCAATTTAAAAATCATTAACAACATAGCTAGCGGTTCTCTCACTCTTAACGGACAACACTATAATGCGCCTAATTTGACCATAGTGATAAATGGAGATGCGATTACCTTAACTGGTAATATCCAAGGATCCTTCAATGTTCTTTTGATGACGACTGGAATTCATACGACAGGAATTGAATACAACTTTAATGGAGTCATTATGAACAATGGTAATTCTGTACCAGTCACCTTTACTGCATTGCTTACCAATCCTGCAGGACAATCCGCTCCAATCACAATACCAAAACAAAATATCGCAAGTACAGTAGCACCGCAACAAGTACCTAGCATTCCAATGTTGATGTTAACATCTAATAATAATCGGGTGTATATGACATACACCTACAATTTAGTGGTAAAAATTTTTGATCCACAATCCAATCCTCAAAAAATCTTTGACCAATCGCATGGAGGCATTCCAGATGTTAACATAGCTATAGCCATTATAGACCCAAACAATAAGATCATAGGTCAGTCCATTGGTAAAACAGACAGCGGTGGAACATATCAGGCCGGAATCACAATGCCCTATACCCAATATTCACAAGAACAAGTGCAAGTGATGATCAATGCGACTAAAAACGGATATGTTACACAGCAGGTTACTTTGCCATTATTGCTAATACGCTACAATAGCTGATCGTCCCCGATTTTTAAAAGACTGTTTCGACTAGTGTTAAACTCATAAAGACATTCAAGTAAATTAGATAACGCTTTTTTACCCAAGTAAAATAGATACGGCGTGATAAAAAAATCAGAGATTCAAAAGATTGTCAATGAATATTCTGAGCCAACAATTGGAGTGCTGGGAAGTCATTCTGCACTTGAGGTAATGGATGGTGCAAAAGATGAGAATTTTAAGACCATAGTAGTTTGTCAAAGAGGAAGAGAGGAACCATACAAAAGATTTTCAAGATTAGCCGATGAAATCATCATAGTAAACAAGTTTCAAGAAATGTTATCTCCAAAGATCCAGGCAAGACTTAGAGATTCAAGTACGATAGTTGTTCCACATCGAGCACTTACTGCATATCTAGGATACGAGGGTGTTGAGAACAAATTCAAGGTACCATTATTTGGAAATCGTGCTTTATTTCAAGCAGAGGAGAGAGCAAACAAGAAAAACCAATACTATTTACTTCAAAAATCAAAGATAAGATTCCCAAGATTATTCAAAGACCCAAAGGATATCGACGGGCCAGTCATAGTCAAAGTTCAAGAAAAAAAACGTAAACTGGAAAGAGCGTTCTTTAATGTTTCATCATATGCAGAATACAAGGACAAGACTGAGACTAAGATAAGACAAGGTTTGATTTCAAGAGAGGCACTCAAGACTGCAAGCATCGAGGAATTTGTCATTGGTACTTATTTTAATTTCAATTATTTCCATACCCCGATATCAAACGAAGTGGATTTTCTTGGAATAGAAAGAAGGTTGCAGACTAATCTTCATGACTTTGTTTCACTGCCTGCAAAACAACAGACTGAGATGAACATTGAATTGCAAAACATAGAGGTAGGACACACACCGGCAAGCATCAGAGAGTCCTTGCTTGAAAAAGTCATCGACATAGGTGACAAGTTTGTAAATACTGTAAGAAAAGAATACGCACCAGGAATAATTGGGCCGTTCTCCTTGCAGAGTGTGATAACACGCGACCTAGACATTGTGGTATATGATGTATCATTAAGAGTGCCGGGAAATCCAATTCTTGCTACAACCAGTCCATATACCAAGTACAAGTATGGAGAAACTTTTGGTGTAGGACGCAGAATTGCAATGGAGATAAGAAAGGCTCAACAAGAAGGAAAACTAGACCAGGTATTGACCTAGGCTTCCATCTTTTCTTTCAAGAGATTTTTTCTAACCAATATAGGAATGTTGTAAAATGAAGCTAGAGCCTATTGCGTCAGATGCACGATAGTTACGCATTACAAGATCACTTTTCCCTGTGAAATAGACATTTGCACGTAAGACACTACCGCTTTCATATACTTTGATCTTTACTAGAACAAGTTCATTGAGCTCTGCTATCTCTTCAACCATGTTGTATATGGTGGGTATTGCTCCACGCTGCCCCTCCATAAAATTAGAAATGTGTTTTGCTACTTCACCTGAAAAGGCACGCATATGAAATTCCTTTCCATCATTTGCCTTCAAAATCAAAAGTCCTTCAACTCCGTACGGGTCTACAAAACCAACATACGTTATCTTGGTTTCAGCATAATCAGAATCTTGAGGTTCGTCGATCTTCACGACTATTAGTATAACCCAATCACCCAAGATAAACACTTTGGAGAAATTCAGAGATAGAATTTAATGTCAGGGCACAGACTTTGGACAGGTGGAAAAACAAAAGTCACTAGTAAGATCAAATGTGGCTCTCATACTAATTGGATTTTTAGCTATAGCTATTTCTTTTTTGGCGTATGCAAAAAATAGCAGCCTGATAATTACTCCTGCAGCCATGCCGGCATTACAGAGATTAGCAATTGCAACATATGTCGTATTATTTGCATCATTTGTTGCAATAGGATGGGGTTTATACAAAACATACAGAACAAAGATTTCATCTTCAGATACAACTATTCTTTCAGTCATTGCAAACTCTATCAACAATAAAAGAGCAAAACAGATTTTTGTAATCAGTGCAATAGGATATGGATTATTCTTTGCATTTACCTCCGGAATAATAATTTACAAGCCAGACATCAACGCCACAGATTACGGTTTTCCAAAACCTCCACACGTAGAACTCTCTCCATGCTGTGACCTGCCAGGCTACATGCCAATGATCTTTGCATTTTTCACAGAGCATGTAGGACTTCAAATCATTCCTCTGAATTTATTGCTGCTAGTTTCAGTATCATTTTTGGTTGGCCTGAATTTTGCAGTATCATCAATAGTATTTTCAATTGCAAAAAGTGGAGGAAAGCTAGGAGCGTTTGGAGCAATAACCGGACTTTTTGTCGGATGCCCAACATGTGCTGGAACAACTTTTACAATGCTATTTGGTTTTGGAACAGGGGCTACAACTTTTACATTGTTTCTGACAAGCTTTGAGGCACAGGTCCAGACCATATTTATCGCAATATCAATTCCAGTTCTTCTTGCAACTCCAATCATGATGGCCAAAAGGATAAGAGCACGAAACGGAAGCTGTGCGGTAGAACCTAAGCAATAGTTTTTTTCACTAGAGGCCTCTTCCAGTCTCCAATGTCATATCCGTCTTGTCTAAGATATTTCAGAGTAAGTTTGTAGACTAGCTCATCGTGTTGGGCAGACTCTAAAATTACATCCCATCCTACTTGACTGGTTTTCCTAATTTTTTCCTCCATTTCTAAAGACAGTGTCTTTGCAATCTCTTTGCATTGATCAAATGTCTTGCCGTTCTTGTATGCCCTAGTTCTAGAATCGCATGCATCCATCACATTCAATGATTTACAAGTCAAATAAAAAGATCAACTAATTTACAATATAATACTAGATTGAAAATTCATATCTTAATAGCCCCCAATCTTGACATTATTTTTCATAATGAATAATCCTAATCTCTGGGATGTAATCCTGTGGACATTAAGACGTAGTGAAGTCGATGTCGTAAATCTTTACAATTATCTGTCAGGATTGATGCAGATTTCAACAGGAGGAAATTTCCTCAATTTTGGATATTGGGATGAGACTACGAAAAACCCAGTTGATGCACAATCAAATCTTTGTAACATAGTGGGAAGGATGGCACAACTAACAGACGCAAAAAAGATTCTAGATGTAGGGAGTGGTTTTTCAGAGCCTGCCCTCCTTTGGAAGAAAAATTATCCAGACATAGACATAACATGCTTGAACATAAATTCAAATCAACTAAAATCTGCAAATAAAATATCAGATGAAAGCGGATCTAAAATCAATCTGCTAAATTCAACTGCGACAAAGATTCCACTTGCCAATGAATCCTTTGACAGGATAATAGCATTGGAGTCAGCACAGCATTTCAGGCCAATTCATGAATTCATATCAGAAGCAAAGCGAGTTCTCAAGAAAGACGGGTTGGTCATACTTGCAATACCCGTTCTTTTAAAACCTACAAAAATGGATATTTTAAAAATTGGCATACTCAAGTTTACGTGGTCTTCTGAGCATTATGACTTGGAGACAATTAAAAAAACAATTAACGATGCAGGCCTGAATATCATGGAAACCCAGTTGATTGGATCAAAAGTATATTCACCTATGGCAGAGTATTATATAAAAAATCATGAATTTTTAAGATCAAATATCCTAAAATTGTATCCATCATACGTGGAGAAGATATTATTCAAGTCAATGATAAAGATGAAAGAAGCTGCAAGAGATCAAACTATTGAATATGCACTAGTAAAGTGTATAAAGTAAAACCTTATCAACCGCCAAAATCTGTAACTTTTCATAGCATACCATTTCCGTCTGGATGCTTGTCTGCGTAGGTATTCTCTACGCAGCGCCTTCTTAATTTTCAAAAATAATACCAGTATTCAATTCCAAGTTTTAACCGTAAGAATTATTATCACAAATCAGCAATGGAAAAACATGGGGCTTTTTAAGAAAAAGGAAGAAGTTGCTGGAACAAAGTGCAAAGAGTGTGGTCTTGAGTTGCATGATCCGATAAGACTTGACAGACACATGAAAAAAGCACACAAGCATGTCTCACAGAAAAACTTTGACGAACCTGGAACCAACTCAGGCGGAATGTGGTAAGGTACAGGGTCTTGTATACAACAAAAAGAGTAATGTGAAATGGTTGCTTTGGATATAATCAGTAATTTAGCAAACTTTGTAATTCAAACCATATCAAATGCAGGATATCTAGGAATTTTTGCCCTCATGATAGCAGAGAGTGCGCTGATACCAATTCCAAGTGAAATCATCATGCCATTTTCAGGATATTTGATATCAACTGGAAAATTCAATCCAGTTTTTGTAATAATTGCAGGATCTGTTGGAAATCTTGTTGGTTCCCTTATCGCATATGTCATAGGTGTAAAACTTGGCAGAGAAATTATCTTAAGGTATGGAAAATACATTCTTTTAAAAAAATCTCACCTAGATTGGACTGAATCATTCTTTAAAAAATATGGCGATAGGTCCACATTTGTAAGCAGATTACTACCAGCTATTCGAACATACATTTCATTGCCAGCAGGCATTGCAAAAATGAATTTGAAAAAATTTGCATTATACACTTTTGTAGGTTCCATCATATGGAGTGCAATGCTGACTTATGTCGGAATAGCATTGGGGGAAGAATGGGTCAAAATCAAACATTATTCAGACTATATCGACGGACTAGTCATAATAGGAATTATAATCATTGTAATAATTATAATCAAGAAGAGAATCGGTAAGACAGAAACTAGCTAGCGTTCTTTATACTTGCTTAGTTCTTCCAAAATTATCTTGAATATTGTTTCATTGTCAAGCAATACACATAGAATATCATTTTCCTTGCATGCTTTTCCAATTTCTACGTCTTCAGTAACTACAATCATTCCATTATCTTCAGCATACTTTATGACAGAATAGTCACTTGATAGTTTTTTTCCTTCCGAGATTAATTTTTTAACACTGAATGCCTGATAACCAAATTCTTTGAGTTTTACATCTATTCCATCATACATTTCATCAACTAGTACCTTCATTGTCAGTATTCGATTGAAACTTCTATTATTATGTTAGGCTATAGAATACCCATAGAAACATAACCGCATGTCAGAAAAGATTTGACAAATTTTACAAATACGTGTATATAAGTGCAAATTTTTACCAGATCATGATCAAGGCAATTAGCGTAGCTGGACTACTGGAAGGCACTCCATTTAAAAAGCCGACCGTTGAGATTGAAGAACTTCCAGGAATAATATCATCAGGACATCTTACATGGATCGAGTGTGTAGTTGACAGCATTATTGATGATTCACCAAAAATTCTAGAAAAATTAGGAATTACAATGGATGCCACGGTTCTATTATCAGGATACGTATCAAGTTATGAAGATAGGGGAGAGACACTAGGTCTCATGATACCCTTTGTCGTACCTGGAAACAACAAAACTTTGACTGCACCCATTTTGATATTTATGAAAAAAGACTTGATTGTAACAATCCATGATGACTATGGTGGAAAGATAACACGTTTGTATAATTATGCTCCTACTGTTTTACGAAAGCTTCCAAAAGAAGCAGACACTTGGGCAGATGGACAGACAATACTTTTAGCAAGAATCATAGATGAGATTTGTGAATCCAATTTTTCAATACTGCGACTCATAGTAGAAAGGGCTGAACAATTTGAGATTGATATTGCAGGCTCAAGACAAGTTACCAGAGATATTTCATTAGAGTTATCAAACATGAAGACATCACTTTTGACTTTTCTGAATGCAGTATGGGCTACTTATGACACAGTGCACAACCTAAAGCACGGAGATGCAGACATGGTGTCAGATGATGAAATAATTCTTGCAAAATTTGAGGTGATTCTTGGTAGATTAGACAGGCAGATACAAATGTCTGAAAACGTCATGCAGATGGTTGCTACTGGAGTCAATGTAGTCCAGACCGAAGTTACAAACAAGGTCACCATCCTCATCATTTGGTGGACAGTAGCTGGAACGGCTGAACTTGTACCAAATACTATTGCAACAGTCTTTGGATTATATCCCAACCATGAGACAGTGTTTTGGCCAATCGTTGCAACGGTAATAACATCAGCAGGACTGGCAACAGCAGTTGCATATTTCTATGTAAGAAAGTTCTTTGGGCAGAAACTAGGCTTTGATAAATTCAAGAAATTCCGAAGAAAATCTGTCAAATAGTTTTTGAGGACACATTATTTTTGTACATTTATCCATTTTAACCACAATTCTGGGGAAAAACCACATATTTCCTTTTAAAAATTATTTAAAGATGCCATAAATCAATAAAACTGCGATCTTCGGTATAGAGTTAAAGATTCATAAATCGAGTTCACCAAATGTCGAAGAATTACGATCTATGAAAGACTTTGGCACTCTTGAATATGTTTTAGACACATACTCAAAAAATTGGACTTGGAAATTAACTGGCCCCAGAGCAGTAAGCATGGTGGCCCGTGTCATACCACATGCATGGTATGGCAACGGTCCAGAAGAAGCTATAGTTCCTGACACGATCCAAAATGTAGAGAAGATAAAATGGATCATGGATAGATACCCACTTGAGATCAGGTCAAAATCAATATGGCATAGAAAAGTACGCAAAGTTGTAGTCCCGCAAAAAAAGTGGACAAGAATTGAAAAGCTTCGAAAAGCAAATCCGGGACCGCAATTTCGAGGAAATCTTCTTGACTTTCAAAGAGAAGGGCTTGATTTTCTGCTCAAGTCATATGGAAATGCGCTCTTGGCAGATGAGATGGGTTTAGGAAAAACTGTGCAGACCTTGGCATATCTTGCTACAGAGAAACAAACATTCCCAGTGTTGATTGTAGCTCCACTAGTTACATTAAACAATTGGCAAAGAGAGACTCAAAAATTCCTAAAAAAACGCAGCCGCAATGGAAAAATAATTGAAGATGGATATCCATCATCTGTTTTAATTCGAACCGGCAAATCCCAAGAGATTGAGAAACATGATGTGTATATCATAAACTATGATCTGCTTCATAAGAGAATAGACGACCTTTCAAAATTAAATATCAAAACAATTGTCTGTGATGAAGTACAGCATCTACGATCAAAGACGACTAAAAAATATACAGCTGTAAAAAAACTTGCAGCTCTTGATTCAATAAAATATAGAGTAGGTCTCTCTGGAACACCAATTTACAATAGAGGCTCAGAGATATGGCCAATTGTAGACATACTAAGACCCGGACTTTTAGGCACATTTGATGAGTTTTGCGAGTACTTTTGCTATGTCAATGAAAAAGGAAAGGCAATCGTGCTTGAAAACAAGCGAGCAAGTTTGGGTGAAGAACTACGCAAGCATGTCATGCTAAGACGAAAAAAATCTGATGTTCTAAAAGAGCTCAAAGAGAAGGTAAGATACAAGGAACTAATTGATTCAGATATCAATTACTACCAGGCCGAACTTGGCAAGATTTGGGAAAGATTAGAAAAAGAGCAGAAAAGTGCAACAAGTGCATTTGACAAGTTCTCTTCATACAAGAGAGCAATACAGAGTGAGAGACAGGCTGCAGGAGTTGCCAAGGTGCCTCATGTAATTGAATTTGTCAAAAACATAATGGAGATTGAAGAGAGTGTCGTGGTATTTTGTCATCACAAAGCAATACATGAGTTGCTTCACAGAAGCTTGTCAGAGTATGCGCCAGCTTCCATCATTGGAGGTCAGAGTGATAAGGAAAGACAGGAAGGCATAGACAGATTCCAAAATGGTGAGACTAAACTCATCATAGCAGGTCTGCGTGCCGGAAATGTTGGGATTAATCTAAGTAGAGCAAGATATGTGATATTTGCAGAACTTGACTGGAGTCCTGCAATTCACAGACAAGCAGAAGATAGACTACACAGAATAGGTCAAAAAAATACTGTCTTTGCATATTATTTGATGGGCAATGGAACACTAGATGATCATGTGGCAAACGTTTTGGTTGACAAGAGCTATGAAATTGATGCCATAATGGATGAAAAGGTAGAGACGTTTGAGAACAAGGAAAAGGCAGAACTGATTTTAGCGCAGATTCACGACAAACTGGCCGCCAGCATTGGCAGATAGGTTACGCTTCTCTTACTTTATACTGGTCAAAAAAATCTTGGCCCTCTCCTAGTTTCTCTTTTAGAAATGATTCCAATTTCTTTATGACTTCGGCCCTTGGCATTTTTCCTTCCATAGTATCATAGTAGGGAGCTTCCGATTCTCGGAATTTCTTGTAACTCATTGCCTTCATGATATTAAATACAAGATACCAACACAAGTAGTTTTGTATTAAAGATATAATGAAAATATTTGATTTAGAATTGTGATGATATTACAAGTGTCGTAGTGGTACGTATCTGCGGAATCTTTCTTATCTGATTTTCAATAATTTCCTTGAGTGATTCTACGGTATTTGATTCTATTATAGCCAGAATGTCATAGGGTCCGCTTGTTCTTATGCTCTCTTTCACACCTGGAATAGATTTTATCTCATCAATCACTCTAGTTTCAGAGCCGGATTCACAGTTTATCATTACACATGTAGTCTCGGTATTTCGACGCATTTGTGGTGTCTGGAGCATGACCACATTATGGGATTTTTGCATATTACACATGCTCATCAATGTAGCTGATTTATCATAACACTAGCTTATTGAACGGATGTGGATCATCATATGATCGAGGTATAGCTTCAATTTTTTGAATAACATGTGTAAAAAATTCAGTCCCAAGAATCAAATTGAAAAATAAAATTAATGAAAAAATGTCAAACCAAACACTAAGTGAACTTGTAAAGACAGCAGACAGGATAACAATCGACGAAATCAAGGGTAAAAAAGTGATCTTGAAGATAAGCTGGTTCGATCTAAAAGGAGTAAGAAAAACAAAAAAGTTTTTGCTCAATGAAAAAGACAATATTGAATTTTAGATAAAATTTGGTGTTTTGCTTTTTATTACAACCCCCAAACCCTCTTTTTCTTATTTTTAAATAATTTCAGATATAGTATAGCCAGTAATGAAAATCAAGGTATAGATTTAACAGTGATATGACATCATTTACAGTGTCTAAAAACATGATGTGTATGAGTAATTATGACCTTTGTCTTGTATGAAAAAAAGCCGTACATGTTTACCAGGTTATTTGTACTATACACTACAGATTATGAATTCATGGACGATGATGACGATGATGATGAGTAGTAATATGAAGTCAGAATTTTGAATTGATGCCAGTAGTTAATTACAGTGTTTCTTGATTATCTCTAAAATGCTAAAGGGAATTTTTCCAAGATCAAGTTGCCTCTCAGACGATACAAAAAATACATTCTCTTCTATTGGAAAACTCATCAGAATTACTTTTTCTCTGTATGAAAGAGAGAATTCTACTCTACCAAATTCTTCATCAAACTCATGACGCATTCTCACCCTAAGTGAGAGTTCCATGAACAGCATCTCATCTTTTTTGGAATCTTCAAGAGATTTGAGACCCTGCCTCATCCCACCTGCAACAAGTTTCCCCTTACCGTTAATTATTCTAGCAGACCTTATCTTTTCATCCAATTCAAAAACTTTCTTACATATTACATCAAAATTTGACTTTGATTCATCATCAGACATCATAATAGAGAATCCATTCTAACAAATTAACTTTGATTTCATCACAAAATATCATTTTAAGAAAACTAGCTATTCCTAGATTGTTCAGATCAGTAAAGTTTATGCGTTACAACTAGGTACACTATACACGAATTACAAGTCATTATTTGACAATGTGATGGGAATTGATCCCAAAATTCGATTTGCTACAATATTTGATATGAATGGTACTGTTTTGTTCAGTGCACACCGAGAAGGAGTACAGAACCTGCTGTCATCAGAAGAGAGTCAGAAATCATTACAGCTTGCAATCAATGCATGGAAGTCTAGAAATGAAGTTTCAGATAAAATAGGAAAGGGAAAATATGCTCTAGTAGAATATGAAAAATTAAAGCGAATCACAATGCCTTTGGATTCAGAGCACATACTCTACATTACAACAGATGTTGAAGCGGACCATGCTCCAATAATTTATAGAGCTTTGAGATTGAAGAATGATGCGCTGCATTCGCCCGAAGGAATGCCCTAAAATCATCAGATTAAAATACTTCAGAGACCATTTACCAATTAGAAATGCCAATTGATCTAGCATCAGTATTGAGTCACATCATCGCATTATGCACTGGTGGAACCATTCACCCATAATCAAAAATCAGTAACCATATTTTCTAAAATAAATTTACAACAGACATATGCAATCAGATTTTCTAGTCTATTTTAGATATATTACGTGTGATTTTAGTGGATGATCTAAATAGTGTAACATACACAATCCTATTGAATTGGATGCAATACCTTCAAGAGACAAAATAAAGATTGGAATCAATGTAGCCATAGTTCAAAAACAAGACCAAAGATCTGGCAAATTAACTGAAGGTATAGTGAAACGAATTCTTACCTCAAGCAGCTTTCACCCTCATGGCATAAAAGTAGAACTAGAAAGCGGGAAAATAGGCAGAGTACAAAAAATATCTTGAATCTCATTATTGATGATTTACTGTCTTTTTCTTTTAGGCAGAAATAAAATCACGGTTCCTAGAACAATCAAGATACCAACTAGGGTAGTATACATTAATGCCAACGGTAGTGATCTGATATAATCGGTTTCCAGATCTCGAATTAGAAAATTAGAGCCTGTGGAAAGTTGCCATATCAGAAAAAAAGAACCAACCAAGGCAATTATATCAATAATCAGAATTTTTCTAAACGGCTTCATAAAATCACTAGCAAAGTACCAGAGTTAAACAATTTCTAGGAATCTACGTATGATTTTTTATGTTTTTCTTTTCTTCCTAGTATTTCCTTGTTGTTTTCTTTTTGGTCGTTTAGATGCATCATATTGTTTTGCTCTATTTTCAGCATAGTTTATCTGAAGCATAACGTGTCTAATTTTTTTTCGCTTCTTTTCATCAGGAAAATGAAGGAGCATAAATTCGTCAAGTTCGTCAATACCTCTTTCATCAAGTATCTCTAATGCAATTCTACCTGCCTCACGTGAATTATCCAGTCCACATTTTCCACACATTGCACCTCGCAGAATTTTTGATCTACAAGTAGAATTAACACAACGCATCATAGAATAAAACCAGTGCAAGATCTATAAAAACAACCCGAACCTAAATTACAAATCTAGTACCAACACAAAGATTTATCATATTTTCAGAGAGTCAAAAAGTAAATCATCAAAAGCGTTAATTTATCACAAAATACGTAATAAACAAAATGAAGGAGCAAGAATGCATGGAATGTCTGTCCAAGAATACTGGTGAGTATATGGACCCAATAGAAAAAAGTGACGGCATGCATTATTATTTTCTATGTGAGGATTGCAAACATGAATGGGAAATAATAAGAAAATGAATCCTAAATCTCGATAGTTGTTTTACCAGTATAACAAATAGAAATTGCTAAATCACCTGTTTAACTTTGAATAATAATGAGTTTTGAGGGAATAGACAATCAGATTGAGCGATATACAAAAAAAATTAATGAAAAAACCGAACAACTCAAGGATCCTAATCTTAGTCAGGATGCCAGAAAGAAACTAGAATCTGAAATTGCAATTGCTACACAAGAAAGAACAAAATGGAAGATAAGAAAGAACAACCAATTTACCACAAGGCACAAGAAATAGAAAGATACAGGCAGTTCTTGACAGATAAGATGTTTTAACTATGATTTAACAGATTTAGTAACAGGTCTCATTCCACCATGTATGTCATTTTTACAACCATCACATAGAAACTGGTTTACAGATCCTTTCCCATAGTGTCCGCATCTACATCTTGTACATGCGCATAATACCCTATCAAACACTTTCATACTAATTTCACATCATATTACGAATATTAATACCTGTTTTCAGCCCTTGTTCTTTAATCCCTCAACAAAAGATTTGGCATAGACAGTCTCTAAATTTATTTCAGACACACCTAATCGCGATTGTTATCTTTTCAGTGACATATGGGATTTAGCGATCAAATATGATATTGATCTATAGACATGGCTCATCATGATGGGTTATGAAACGAAAACGACCATGTTAAATGATAAAACATAAAATTAGATCATTTTGATGTGCCAAAAAGTGATCAACAAATGATCATCAAGCCCATCATGGCAAGAGTTATTGTAAAAAAATTTCATCGCACTTGTGTTTGAACAAACAATATCATACATGGCATATTAGAATGAAAATAAAAAACTAATTAGAGGGAAAATTTTTTATTAAAAACAATGAGAAAAATTGAAACAACAACAGTATGTGCGTTTTCGTTATTTCTAATACTGACAGTACCATATGTTCAGGCTTATTCTGTTAATGGTACAAGACTTGTAACAGACAGTAAAATGTGTCTTGCCAAAGTTGATCTCTGTGTAATGGTAAAGATGATGCATGCTGCACCAATGAAGCAAATCAATGCTGGAATTGGCGCTTTAGATGTAGTCTGTAAACCAGATTATCAACTAGTCTTAAAGGCAACAGACAACAAACCAGCATGTATCAGACCGTCTGATGCCCAAGAACTTGTAAAAAGAGGATGGGCATTAAGCCAAGATGACATGATGAAAATAATATCAGCATACAAACCAAATACTCCTTAGAATTCAATCATATACGAAACTTGTTGTCTAATTTAACTAGTTTTAGCAATAGACAATTATATTGTATAAAAAAATGGACATGGTATGGGCGATGGAATAGGAGGTCCTGTAATTAGTTGCTTGTCTGGAAATACTTTTGAAATGTCGGTTACACATTTTCGCAAAGACAACAAGGAAGAGTATGGTAAAGTTGAAAGAATTGTAATTGCCAAGGTTGACAATCCAGACGATCCACAATATGATGAAAAAACTGTTTTTGATCTAGAACATGCACTAAAGGGAAAATTTGTAACTTGTAATGTGCAGTACAGGGATCCAAAAACGGACAGATTGATGTGTAATGTATTCATTCAGAACCCTCCAGAATAGCCATATTTGAGAAAATAGTCTGAACTTGAAACTATGACTTTTCATGGTTTTAAGAAAATGTCACCATGACAAAGTAGGAAACAAGGCCAACTTGGTTTAATTTAGTGACCAGTATCTCCAATCGGTCAAAGGATTGCCATACTAACATCATTCCGTTTGGAGGTCTACGGTCTGCAATATGATATGCCTGATAGGATAAATTGCTTACTCGATCGCAAAAACTTCATCACCAATAGAAATTGCTAAATCATTAAACTAGTTTCTCTATCTATTGCAAAAAATATGCACTAAATGTGGAAATCCATTTGAATGCGAAGAACGTGAGACTTGTTGGTGTGCTCAAGAGCCATTGTTAAAAGAAAAAGAGATCAAGTATGAGGACTGTGTTTGTAAGAGATGTCTTCTTTTACAATATGGCAATCGTTTGATAGGAAACGATTAAAGATCAAATAACATCACCTTTTTTCAAAACCTATATAGTTTGATGACGTATAGGAGGCGAACCGTTGCTGAAAAGTAAGGTTACGAAACGTTGCTGAAAAAGATGTATTTGACAGGTCCGACATGCGAAGGTTTGAGCAGCAACGGTTCAGATGTTATAAAAATACAAATTTCTGGAGTTCTTTTTTCTAATAGAAATTGCTAAATTATTGGAGCAATCCAAGATGGTGAATTGGAAATTAAATCATTATCAATTCTGTCTGTGATCATGCTTGGTCTTTCTGCAATATCATTTCTGATCATGCGTAGCTATCAATCACATATTGCCGGATGGGTGGCAGTAGTTTTTGGATTTATTTCCATCACAACTATGATAATTAGCGGATTACGAAAACTAAAAGACAGTAAAATTACTAAATCTCAGAACTGATAAAAATAGAACGATATCATTTTACGTGTCGAGTGATTCAAGGAATATATTGAAAAAACATCTCCATGGAACAAGTGCATAGTATGGGATTATTTGGTAGTAAAAAAATTGAATTTTGTACTATTTGCAAAAAGGCAGTTTCTCATACAAGTAAACCCAAAAAGGAGTGGAATGTCAAAGGTCCAGTATGTGCAAATTGTTACGTCGATTTAATGAAAAAACCTCATGAGAAAATAAAGAATCCTGACGATAAATGTGTCATGTGTGGCGCAGAACCAGGCGGACTATACCTGTGGAGGCCAAAAAAAGAATGGAGTCTAAAAGGATGGCTTTGTGAGCCTTGTTACAATGAAAAAGAAAAAGTAGACAATGAATTGAAAAAAAATTGTGTCTTATGTAATGCAAAACTTGGTTTTATTACCCGTCATGCAAAAAAAGAATGGAACATCGCAGGATATCTCTGCAAAAATTGCTGGAATCTTCAAGAATCAAAAACTTGAAAAAAAGTTTCACATCATCTAAAAATAAACTACAAGATATTTGTGCGATTTAATGCGGATTAGTTAAATGTTAGCAAAACAGCGAAACATCAGAATGCAATGAAGACTTTGACAATAGCAGTACTAATCATAACATCTGTTGCCATTGTTGGAATCGTCGTATCGGTAGATCCTTTTAGAGCCAACACAAATGCAGTAATCAGATTGAGTGTAACGGCTCAAGCAAGTCCAGATAACATAAAGGTCCACACACAAGAGCAACTTGCCAGTATTGATAGTGATACAACAATTTTGGATAATTCCACATTAGATAAAATTCCAGTATTGAAAAATGCAATTGACCAAGCATTTAACAGGTTTGTCCCTCCCCCTCTTCATGGCGTACATACTTTTACAACTCAGATAAGCCAAGATGATGCTAACTCTATCATACAATTAGCTGGAAACAAAGTAAATCAATTACCTGAAACGCAAAATAGCGATGTCAATTTTGGAGTAAATTTTACCGAAAACTCATCTACCATGGAATTTAAGTTGGATAATTTGTATTATTATGTTGTAATAGATCAACTTACTCCATCACAAGGCAGCTAGTCAGATAATACGCCATGACTTGCCAAATCTACAAGATCATCTCCTAACATTTTCCAAGTTAAAGTATCATGATGTCAGGGCCACTCTCAAAAACATGATGACTGCGACAAAAGCCAATACAATTCCGATTATTCAGCTTAAGCGTTGTCGCATTGAATCGGCTGGTAAATTTTGCTCCAATGTACCCTCCAATCATCGCAGTAGAACCCATCACTGCAAGTATTGAAAAATCGACCTCACCATTTAAGACATGACCAAATAATCCGGCTGCGCCCATTATTGATGAAGCTGCCAAATTCGTTCCCACTGCCACTCTTGGTTCCATCTTTAGAACAGATATCATGGTAGGCACCCTAATGCTGCCAAGTACAAGGCCGACAAGACCCCCAAGAAATCCTATGCCAAAACCAATTGCAGATTCTGACAAGACAAAATTTGTGGCACCTGGTTTAGGAACTTGAATATCTGATTTTTGTATTTTTCTTGAACTTTTAATCAATGAGAATGCCTCATACGAGACAATAACACCTATGCTCAAAAGCAAGACTGTGACAGGAACAAATCTTGTCAACAATGATCCTAGAAATGCCCCAGCTGCACCAGTGATAGCCATTATGATAAAAATTCGGCGATGCACATTATTTTGTTGAAAGTGTCTTATGGCAGCTGCAAATGCACCAAGTGTGCTAATACCTATGTTGGTTCCAGCAGAAATTGCCGCAGATGTTCCAACAGACCCAAGGATTAAAGGAAAACGTACCACTCCAAGGACAAGACCTACCAGTCCGCCCACAAATCCAATGGCAAGCCCAAGTAGCCCTAGAATTGATATTGCAAATACATCAAGAGTCATTGCCTACAAGGATTGTAATTCATTATACCATCTATAAACTTCAGTTCAGATCTGCGAGTCCAACATTCAGAGATGTGTAGATCTAAACTAGATTGTTATTTTGTACTAGAGACAGATTTTTTCTTATGTCTTTTTTCCCTTTTTCTTTTTGTTATTAATTCCTCTATGGCATTTAACGTGCATCACCTTTAGATTTGTAATGTTGTTGTTTGAGGAGTCTCCGTCTTTATGATGAATATCATACGCATCGTCACTTGTTATCTGTCGTTTACAACCATCACACATAAAATTCTGACCTCGTGCAACTTGTATTTTTGTAGGACGTGTGAGTCTTTTTCGTGTTTTATTGTTTCCAGAAAAGATGGACAAATCATCCAATCATATATTTTGTAATTATTAAAGATCGTTCCAACAATTCCAACACTAGTTATGATTCTAGCTGTATCATCATTTCGAGCCTTGTAGTATGGCTTTCTGAGATACAATATCAGATTCACTTGATGTATTTGAAAAAACAGGAAAAAAAGTCTGGCATCATAGTACATATGATTATTGGTTTTAATTACCAATTATTGCCAATTGTTACCAATAGGTATATATCTCAATACCAAACATAGGAATACATGAGTAAAACTGGACAGGAACCAAAAGAGTTCAATACAGAATCAAAAGAAATCCACTCAACATACAAGCATGGCGCAGATAGATTTTTTGATGAGGTAGAAAAATCAATACCACAATTCCATCAATCAATAACAAATCTTCAGCGATCATACATTGCAGCATGGAAAAAAGCTGTAGAATCAGCCATATCCATAAATCAGGAATTTGCAACAAAATGTGGCATGAGCACAAGTGTCACATCAGCTTTTACAAAGATAGTAAATAGCACAACTGAAGAAATCGTCAAGGCACAGACACTACAAAATAAAGCAATACTGACTGCAATTGATGCTACCCAGCAATCAATCAATACATTCAACGAGAATGCAAAATTGTTCACTGGACTAGACCAAGGTATTATGCAATATTGGATTCAAGCATGCACACCTACAAAAAACTAATGTAAAGGAGCTTATCTTTTTTATTTTAAATAATCGCAACTAGATTCGACAAAATAGGAAAATTTTCAACAGTTCAGAGATTTGTAAATCTAAATGCAGACAAAAAATGAAGTGGTTTGGGGATCTGAAATATATCAATGATGGAAAGATGAATGTGTCAGTTCCGATTAGTTTGAATTATTTTACAGCATGAAATTTACTTGTAGATGATACGACATAATTGTGATATACAGTCACCGTGTATGACCCTAGTTCAGAATTCTGCCCAAGTTTATAGACACTTTGAAATGCGCCAAGATATGATCCGTATTCAACTATTTGAACAGTCTTGCCACTTGGTGATTTTATTTTGAGAATTATTGGTTGACCCAAGTGATAATTATTGACATTGCCATAAATTACAACGCTTGCACCATTACCTGACATTATAGAATACTCATTTTGGTCGGTTGAAACTGTGCCACCAGAGATTGAGATCCCATTGGTATTTGTAAAAGGATTGGTAAAGGAGATGACTTTGGAAGCTCCAGCCCTGAAACCAGGCTGTATTGCATCGGCATACCAGATGTATGGACCTTGATCTAATGTGTTTTGATTTAGCAGTGTAAGATGTGCGTAACCTGACGAGTCAGTCATGGTTAAAAAGGCATTATGCATCTCTGCATCATGCAAGCCTCCCATCATCCAGAATTGGACTCTGGCTCCTTGTACAGGAAAACCACCACGAGTTACCTTGATCTCAAGATTGGCAGGGAAGTTTGTTAGCACGGCCCCATCTTGAGGAGATATCGAAGAAACTTTTAACATCATACTTGTCGCCCGACCTGGATTCAATGTCATAGTAGAATTGGTTGATGATGTTGATTCATGTGATAATGGCAACGCTGGTTGGCAAAGACACAGGCAAAGCATGAGTGATATCATTCCAGTTAATAGATACCTTTTTTGGAAATAGGATTTGGTGTTCTTATTCTGTGATACCACAAATAATCATACGCAATTTCCAAAGTAAAAGCTTCTTACTGAAATCAAGTGTGGACAAATAACCTCTGACCTGAAATTACTATATTCTCATAAGACAGATGAGTGACAAAATATTCTTCTGTTTCAGATTTTCCCGCAATGTCATGTTGTCCGTTTTGTATAATGATTCTATTGTTTTTTAGATTGATTGATACACCATAACTACAAGGAGTTTGACGTCATAGTGGTTTTTCTTACCCTTTAGAGTCACAATTATCTACTCGTCATACAGTTTTCAAGTAAATTCTGACTATTGATATGCTATCCTTGCTTGACGGCACCACTACAAAATCATCAATGATGTAATTCCTTCCCTCAAAAGAAGAACCTAGAAGATCAAGTTCTTTTGATTTGAAAATCTCGCCTTTCTTTAGATTTGAAACTTCCATGGTGTGACTGGTTGAAACAAATCTTAGTTCACCATCAACGTACAACTGTACTGGAACTTGCATGATCTAATATCTTATTTCTAGACCTTATTCTTTACGACAACTAGGCATATTTTCCCACTTTATCACAAAAGCTGAATACCATGTGCCCTTCTATGAACTAACAATTCTTCTTCGCTTGATACTACGTATCCACACATCTCACATCTTTGAAAACCAAGGTCTTCAATCATCACTTCTTTAGCTAGAATGAAATTTGTAGAATCTATCTTACGTACACTGTATTCTGTTCGGTTTGTTTCCTTAAGAAAGTGACCCAGAATCTGTTCAATATCAGCATCATTTACGATAACCGTTGATTCCTCTGTCTTTGCGCTAAAGCCTAAATTCTTTAGATAATTTTCTAGTTCTTGTGCTATTTCGTTGTCATATGCACAGTCAATGACTATCATGATCTGGTTTCAAAAGCACATGGTTCGGGATATGTCTTACTTCAAATATCATGGGTGTATCAAATTGCCAAGAACATCAAGTAACAGGTCATACTGAGCATGTGACGAGAAAAAATATGATAAATTAAGAGATTAGACAAAACAAAAAGTTCCATACAGCCTCCAATAACCAGAATTTTATAACTGCGTCTTACAACATCGTAACTTTTCTAATGTTCTAAAGTTTTACGACCGACAGCATGTCTCAAGCGTAATTTGGGGCGTATCCTTTTTGTCGACAGCGCATAAAAATAGAATCCCCCGATTTTATGCCTGAATAGTTAGCGATTCACGTCATAACGGAAAGTATGATTTGTTGAAAATTCTATAAATCAAAACTTACATCATAATGTTTTAAATATTAATTTTAAGTTAATTGTAATTTAGTTACTACCTTATTGAAGTCATTTATTGGAACAATTTTCACTGTACTCATTGCGGATATTCCTACCGTTATGCATAACTGTTCTATATCATGTGCATTCTTTGCATCTATGATTATTGTCCATTCATGCTCAAGGACAGACACGTAAAAACCTACTATTTTTAGTATATTTAATTTTCGTTGATTTGCTTTCATTTTTCCTTGAATTTCCAAAAATATTTTCTTGCTGTTCTTATTGTTCAAAGGACATAATTCTGGGGCATGTACTGCAAAAACGCCAAAAAGCATTATTATTTTTTAAAAGTTATTTCTAATAAATCTTAAGGATTGATGATATCCAAATTTTAAAAGAATTAGATGAAAGAGCAATCATGTTTTAAGTCATGATCTTCATTAAATTCAAATGCTTTAGGAAATTGCTTGATACAATTCAGGTTTCTCCAATGACTTGAAGAAATTAATCTGGCTTTCTAACTTGTCTGACAAGCAATTTTCTTCGAAGATATTTTACCTTGTCAGGATCTCGAAATGTATCATACTGTCCCATTCTGTATCTAGTACTAGTAGCACTTGACATGACTCCATTCATGCTAGAGACTGGATTTCCATAGGTATCTGTCAAAATAACATTGACATTTTTCTCTGAAAGAAGTTTGATTGCATCAGTGGAAACATAACCTCTTCCTGAAATTACTATTTTTTCATAAGGCATACGAGTTACAAACCATTCTTCTTTCTCTGCATGACCAAAAAGATCAGTCCCATTCCTTAGAGAAATTTTGTTATCTTTGAGAGTGATGGATACGCCATAACCGCGGAGAAGTTTGACGTTATAGTGGTTTTTGTGTCCCTTGAGAGTCATTATGTATCGTGTATAACATAGTGTTTGCGTAATAATGTAAAAGAAGTTAGTACACATAATGCCACATAGAATGTCTGTAAAAGAAACCTACTATTTGAAACATATTTTAAAAATTCACGCAAAGTAAAAGTTTTCTTAATATCCACATCTTGAGATTTTGGATGAAATATTATCAAACCTTGATCTCGTACAAGTTCAAAATCGAAATGAGATAAGGAATTTCTAATTACTTTGGAATCTGTTTTAAAAAATCCATCACTATCTTTCCATTTTCCAGTAACTGAAAACATGTCTGTCAAGTCATAATTTTTAATATCGAATTTTTTAATTCCTTCACTTATTTCTGTATAAAGCGTTTTTTCCATTACTTCCTGAGAAGAAATTAATGCAAAAAAGAGTGCATATAGTTCTACTTCTTCTATCATTTTACTATTGATCTTTCTCAAAACTTGCTCAAATACAGTATTGGCATTAAGAAAACGATCTCTTCCATTAATTATTATTTTCATTGGATTATAGTTGTCTTTTTTTTCAAACGATTTGTTGCAATCTCTATGTGAGCGTCTACATAGTTACGTACATTTTTTGTGATATCGCCGTTCCACGTAATCAATATTGATAAAACTACGTCATAGAGGTCGCGAACATTCTTTTCTGTCAGAAAAGGCGATTTTATTTGAATAATTTTATTTTGAATTATTTTCATTTTTGCTACAGTCTCATTGTAAACAGGTATTGGATCTATCTCATTTTTTCAATGTATTCTGATACATAATTGAGATATCCAGTAAGAACTTCCCCTACAGTTTCATAATTGGGTGATTTTTGATCTACCATAATTGATCACATACCTGATAGACAAAATACTTTACGAGAAGCGTCAGATTTCTATGCGTAAAATACGGGGTTCTATTTTTACTCGCTGTCGACGTATTCGTCTGGAGTTGGCACTTCTGGTGCAAGTCCCTTTCTCTTTCTGATATCAGCAATTACTTTGGTAAGAATTGAGTTTGGAACAGGAGTCCATGCCTTAAAGTGAGTGTTCCACATTGCACGCCCTGCTGTCTGTCCACGCATTATCTCAGACAAGTCAAATGTTTCAGACGCTGGAAGTTCTCCCGATATGATATGAATGACACCTTTTTGTTCCATGTTTAGTACCTTGCCTCTCTTGCCAGATATTACACCGGCAACGTTACCAATCATTTCTTGCGGTACACGAACCTCGATTCCAAGTGTTGGCTCAAGCAATACAGGCTGTGCCAAAAGCATTACTCCGGTACAGGCTCTACGAGAAGCAGGTCCTAGTTGTGATAGACCACGATGAGCTGGATCCTCGTGTGGAACAAAGTGTGTAAATGTAAACTTGGCTCCTCTTACCTGTTCTCTTGCAAGAGGGCCTTCTTTAACAGAATCTTCAAAACCTGAAAGTATAGAATCAGTAGACTCACCTACAAACTGGACACCCTTGGTTCCATCTACCATGACATTACCTCGTATATCAAATCTCATTACACGTTTTGCCTCGTCGCCATCCCATCCTGCTTCTTTTAGTAACTTGGCAACTTCCTTTTTGTCCTTGTACTCGTTTAGTGTTCCGTTTCTTATCATCTCGGCAACCTTTTCATCTAATGCTTCGACTTTCATGAAGATCTTGTTGTGTCTGTTAGGTGACTTGGACATGATTGGTCCGGCAGTACCACGAATTGTCTCTCTATAATTAATCAACGGCTGCGATGTAACAATCTCTACCTTGGCATCTGCAATCAATGCAGTTGCAATCTCAAGGTGTAGCACACCCATTCCAGCAATTATAGTCTCACCAGATTCTTCATTAATTTTTACAACCAAGTTAGGGTCTTCAATTGTTATACGGTTTAATGCTTCAACAAGTTTTGGCAAATCCTTAGGATGTTTTGGCTCTACTGCAATTGATACAACAGGCTCTGATACATATTGGATTCCCTCAAATGCTGGAATACCTGGAACAGAAGATAAGGTCTGACCTGCTCTTGCATGTTCCAATCCAAGTAAAGCTGGAATGTTTCCTGCTGCAAGTTGTCCAACCATTTCTCTTTGGTTGCCCATGAAAAAGTTGACAGACTGGACTCTGCCTTCTCGTTTTGTATCAATCAAATGTATTCTATCACCATCTTTTATCCTGCCGGAAAATAATCTCCCTATTGCAACAGGGCCTGCCGCTGGATCTACAGTCATGTTTACAATCATCATAATGGTAGGACCATTATCATCACAGTTCATGAGCGCTTTACCAACATCAGAATCTAAATCTCCCTTCCAGATTTTTGGAATTCTATATCTTTGTGCAACATCAGGAGATGGATGATGTTTTACAACCATTCCAAGTACTGCGTCATACAACGGAGCTTTTTCTGCAAGCTTTTTTACATCGCCGCCTTCAGAATATGCTTCGTAAATATCCTTAAACGAAATTCCCTTTTTCTTCATTACATCTGCGTTAAATCCCCACTTGTCTTTTGCAGAACCAAATGAGACACTGCCGTCCTGAATGCTTACCTTCCACTTTTCCTTGTATTCAGGCTCTGCGTAAATGTCAATCAGTCTGTTAAAGTTGGTAATAATCTCAAGTAACCACTCTTGCATCTTCTCTGGTGGTAATCGTAGTTCCTTTATGAGACGGTCAATTTTGTTGATATACAAAACAGGTCGTACTCTTTCCTCCAATGCCTGACGAGTCACGGTTTCAGTCTGGGTCATTATACCTTCAACTGAATCAGATACAACCACTGCACCGTCTATAGCTCTGAGACTTCTTGTTACTCTACCAGTAAAGTCAATGTGTCCTGGAGTATCTATCATGTTGATTACATATTCTTCGCCGTTTTGTTCATAAAGCAAAGTAACGTTTGCCTGGACAATTGTCATCTGTCTGTCTTGTTCAAGTTTCATTGAATCAAGTGCAAGAGCTTGGCCTGCAACAGATGGACTGATAATTCCACTGGATGCAAGAAGACTGTCACTCATGGTTGTCTTGCCGTGGTCTACGTGAGCTGATGACTCCAAAGTTGCGGATATTCTTCTTATTACCAATAATGCTTAGAATTTGATCTGTTGCCTTGAACTTCATGGTTTAGTGAAATCCTTTTCCAGCCGGTATTAAACGTTTAGAAGAATTATAAAAAAAATTAGTAGATCATGGAAGAACTAGCATTTCGTAATTTCTTTGCAGCTACAAAGTAGCATTCTTTTTTGTTTTTTATTTTGGCCAAGTGTAGTGACAAAAATTCTGAAACAAAGATGAAAAAGATAACTTGTCCTATCGGATCATTTGTTGGAGGATCGATCAAGTATAGGATGCAGTCCGCATTTTTTTATCTGTCTTACAAGTTTTTCATTGTGCTTGTTTCTTTTTTCAAATATTACTACAGTGTCACCTTTTCTTGATGAAAACAGTCCCATGTGTGAGAACTGCTCTATTCGCTCATAGCGTACATCTGCTCCTAAAACCTCCTGTAATTTTGCTGCGCAAAACATTGCAATTGGAAAGCTGTAAAGATTCCCTAAAACATAGACCCTGCCGTGGACCAGTTTTTTTGATACTTCAAAGGCCGTTTTGTATAGTTTGTGGTAATTTGGCATCTTGAATTTAGTCACAAGTGAGATGCATGTGAGAGCACTTGCAAGGAAGCTGATACTTCCTGCAGTCTGGATTCCAGTATTGTCAAATTTTAAACGAATTATACCATTACATGCATTTGCAAGTTTGCTTTGCGGATTTGCAGTGATTGCAGTGGATATTTCAGATTGTTTTGCAAGTTTGATATTAGATATGGTATTTCCTGAGATAGATATCAGATACAGATGATGATTAGTCAACAGTCTCTTGTATTTTGACATGTCAAGTGGGTCTAGTGCCTTTACCCTAAAATCAGAAAAGACTTCGCCAAGTTGTGCAGAGGCAAAAGAGTCTCCAGTTCCACAGAATATGGTCTTTTGTTGATTTTGCACAGACAGTTGCTTTTGGGATTCAAAGTGTTTCAAAAATTCAAGTTGCATTATTATCTCGCTTTCAAAGGCAGCGATTGTCGACACGAACTTGATTTTTATAATAGACATAAAAATCATCTTTATGGATATTACAATAGGGCATACTCCTGACGCAGATGATGCGTTCATGTTCTATGGAATGCTAAGTGGTAAGGTTACTTCACCGCTCTTTAATGTAAAACATGTTGTAGAAGATATAGAGACTTTAAACAAGCGAGCCTTGACACACGAACTTGATGTGACTGCAGTCTCTGCTCATGCTTGTGCATATCTTAAGGATTACACAATACTAAGAAGCGGTGGAAGTTTTGGAAAAGGTTATGGTCCTATAGTAGTTTCAAAGCAAGACATTTCAATAGAAAAATTAAGAGGCTCCAAGATTGCAATTCCAGGAAAACTAACTTCAGCGTTTCTTCTTTTAGAGTTAATGATTGGCAAGTTTGATTATGTAGAGATGAAATTTAGCGACATTCCAGAAGCAGTTGCAAGCGGACAAGTAGATGCAGGTCTAGTAATACATGAGGGCCAGATTACCTATGAGCAAAAAGGCTTGACCAAATTGCTTGATGTGGGCTCTTGGTGGAGAGACAGTACTGGAGGATTACCAGTTCCATTGGGCGTGAATGTAATGAGTAGTCATTTCGGAAGTCAGACTATCAAAAAGTTTGACGAATTTTTCCGCGAATCAATAGTATATGGCATGGCAAGACCAAATGATGCATTAGATTATGCAATGCAGTATGGCAGGGGACAGTCAAAGGATTTGATTGATAGGTTTGTACGAATGTATGTAAACGATGTAACAATCGAGATGGGAGTTCTAGGCGAGCAAGCAATTAGAAATCTATTTCAGTTTGGAATAGAAAAGGGCCTAGTGCCAGAGTTTGAACTCAGAATAGCTTAACAGTTATTTATCACACTTTAGAGATATTCATTTAATGGACAAGCGAGTCTTTGCCCTTGGCATAACAATGCTTGCAGTAGGTTTTGCTGTTTACGGATATCTTAGTGAAAATGAACCTGCCGGAAAGGCAGACATGACAGATGAAGAAAAAACTGCTTTCAACCAAGATCTGGTGATAAATGTCGGTCTTAGAAACATTGCAGGACTAGTTGGAGGCTTGGGATTTTTCATCATGCTTATCAGTATAGGAATTAGAGGGAGAAAGAAAGGCGGAGCAGGAAAAACAGTGAATCAAAAACCAGCTGAAATCTAGAATGTTTTTAAAATATTGAAAAACGTATCTCTCTGAGCTGGTTCTCTGCCAATCTCTTTAATCATGTTTGCAAGTTCAATAATGGAAGAATTGGTTCCCTTACCAGCTGCTTTGTAAATCTCCTCAGAGAATGCAGTTCCCACCAAGTCATTTCCACCATAAGTTAAGGCAACTTGTGCAAGTTTTTTGCCAAGTGCAACCCAGTATACAGAGATATTATCAATCTCTTTTGCAAGCATCAACCTAGAGATTGCAGTTATCCTAAGATCATATGTAGATGGACTCTCCGAGGTTACCAGTCCCTTCTTTTCAAGCTCGGTATTATCAAGGCTGAACTTTAGTGGAATCAAGGTAAGAAATCCTTTGGTTCTTTTTTGTACTTCTCTTAATTTTATCAAATGATCAATGATGTGTTCAGGTTTTTCTACATGTCCAAACAGCATTGTGGCGTTGCTTTTTATTCCAAGATTATGGGCCTCCTCTATAGTATCAAGCCATTCTTGTCCAGAACACTTGCCTCTAACTATTTTATTTCTAATATCAGGATGGAAAAGTTCTGCACCTCCTCCGGGCATTGTATCCAAGCCAGCTGCCTTGAATCTAGTCAATACTTCTTTTACAGAATTTTTGGTCAGTCTTGCTATAAAGAAAACTTCTGCTGCAGTAAGTGCCTTGATGTGCATTTGAGGATGATTCTGCTTTATTGTTCGAAACATTTCTTCATAGTATTCTATTGGAAGTTCAGGATGAAATCCTCCCACTATGTGGACCTCTGTTGCACCCATCTCTTTTGCAATTGCAACCCGGCCTGCAATATCTTTGGCAGATAGAGTGTACGCATCAGACTTCATCTCCTTTTCTGTAAAATGCACACATCTGACAACTTGCAGCACAAACATTTGTGTAATTCATGTAGTATGATGCAGCAAACGTAACTTGCGGCCCAACCCTTTGTTGTCTAATCAGATCTGCTGCAGCACCCAACATGTACAGATTATCATAAGACATTAGCTCCATT